>NZ_CAMLOV010000112.1 GCF_946481715.1 uncultured Mucilaginibacter sp.
TTATCCATTACCACGTGGGTATAAAAGTGCTTTAAGTTGGGGTTATCCATCAGGTGCTGTTTAGAAAACAATTCAAAATGGTTCATGTCGCGGGTGTTTACAATCAGCACAAAATCGTAAGTGCCGGTTACATAATAGCACTGGGCAACTTCGGTGCAGTTTTGCATTTCGGTTTTAAATTTGTCTATAGCTTTCGAGCTGCCCTCGTGCAGTATCACATCCACCACGCAGGTAATGCTAAAGCCTGCCGCCTTTGGCGAAATTACAGCAATATCCGCCTCAATATATTTTTCGGCCCGCAACCGGGTTATCCTCCGCTGTATGGCGCTTTGGCTTAGGTTAACCACCTGGCTTAGCTCTTCGGTAGTAAGTTTATTATTTTTTTGCAGCTGCTGCAAAAGCAGCGTATCAAAATTATCCAGTGTTTGCATATTATTCCCGGCAATGGTAATTAATTGCACAATTTAACCTTTAAATGCGGGGATACGCAAAAATAATGCTCCATAACGCCTATATTTTTGCATAAACAATAAAAAACATGAAATATATAACTGCAGAAGATGCGCCTAAGGCCCTTGGCCCTTATTCGCAAGCCGTAAGAACGGGGAATTTACTGTACTGCTCGGGGCAAACACCCGTAGACCCGCTTACCATGAAAATAGCCGCCGGCACTATTGAAGACGAAACAAAAAGAGCAATAGCAAACCTGGAGATAGTGTTGCAGGCCGCAGGGCTTACGCTGCAAAATGTTGTTAAGGTAAATGTGTTTTTAACAGATATGGAAATGTTTGCTGCCATGAACGGGGTTTACGCACAATGCTTTGGCACTAATAAGCCGGCAAGGAGTACCGTAGCTGTTAATGGCCTGCCAATGGGCGCCCGGGTAGAGATAGAATGCATAGCAGAATTTAACAATTAAACGCAACCATCATGAACAATACAAATATTACCCTCCCCCCAAATAGCATATTTTCGCTGGCCGAAATTCAACAGCTAAGGACCGAAACAAAAGGCACGCAGCAAGTGATCCACCTGAATAATGCGGGTGCCGGCTTAATGCCCGATGTTGTTACCCAGGCGCAGCTCGCCCATATCAATCTCGAAGCAGAAATAGGCGGGTATGAAGCGTCGGCATACAAGGTAAACGAGATAAATTCATTTTATACCGAGGCAGCCCTGCTGTTTAACACCAAGCCAGCCAACATTGCCTTTACCGCCAGCGCAACAGATTCTTACACCCGCGCGCTTTCTTCTATCCCCTTTGCCCAGGGCGATATTATCCTTACGGATAACGACGATTTTGTATCGAACCAAATTCAATTCCTGTCCCTTCAAAAAAGATTTGGGGTAAAAATTGTGCACATTGATAATTCGCCGATTGGTGGCGTGGATCTTAACGACCTGCAACAAAAGCTTAAAACATTGCAGCCAAAACTACTGGCCATTACCCACATACCTACCAACTCGGGCCTGGTGCAGCCCGTGGAGCAAATTGCTGCTATTTATGCCGATTACCTGCAATTGCACCACGGCAAAACCTGGTATATATTGGATGCATGCCAGTCGGCCGGGCAAATGAAATTGGATGTGCAGCAACTTAAATGCGATTTTTTAAGTGTTACCGCCCGTAAATTTTTAAGGGGGCCACGCGGTACCGGGATACTTTATATAGCCGATAACGCGCTGGATGCCGGGCTGGAACCCCTGTTTATTGATATGCGCGGTGCCGAATGGCAAAGCAAAGATACTTACCGGCAACAGCCCGGCGCTAAACGGTTTGAGGACTGGGAGTTTGCCTACAGTACCGTAATAGGCACCAGCGCCGCTATTGCTTACTGCCGCAATATTGGCGAAGAACGGATATGGCAACAGGTGAAGCTTTTATCGGGCATACTTCGGGATAAATTAAGTGGTATAGATGGGCTGAGGCTTTTAGATAAAGGGCCGCAACTGGCCAGCCTGGTCACCTTTACGGTACAGCACTCCGACCCGGTATTTATTGTAAGCGAGTTGCTAAAACGTAAAATTAATGTGGTACCCAGTTACCGGGCATTCGGCGTAATTGATTTTGACGAGAAAGGCGTAAAATGGGCGGTAAGGGCATCGCCTCATTATTACAATACGCTGGATGAGTTGGAGATTTTCACCGAAAGTTTGCAGGAGATATTAAAAGCGGGCAGGTAAAAAGCCCCCTCTAAATCTCCCCCGGAAGGGGAGACTTTAGCTTCGTCGCCTCGTTTTTTTAAGTCCTACCACCGGTCCTGCCGGCAGGTAGGTTTATTCCATGCTGGCTTCCGTCCTCGCAGGATATTTCGATAGCAGACCCTGCGCATGTAGGACAAGTCGGGGAATATGCTTTTACAACCGGGGTAATAAATTTGCTTTCTCATTTTGGCTACACATACCCTCAATTAGGCAACAGCCATAAATTCCTGCCTGCGCACCTTTGTTGTGTTAATTAAAATATAAATTTATATGGCACATCAACAGGAAAATGATAAGGGGGTTAAAGTTTGGTTCATTACGGGCGCTTCGCGCGGATTTGGGCGTGTTTGGGCCGAGGCCGCGCTAAAACGTGGCGATAAAGTTGCAGCCACCGCACGTAGGCCGGATAGCCTTGCGGAACTAAAAGAAAAGTACGCCGAAAACGTGCTAACGCTGCAACTGGACGTTACCGATCACGAACAAGTAAGGGCGGTCGTGGAGCAGGCGCACGCCCACTTTGGCAGGCTGGATATCGTACTGAACAATGCGGGTTATTCGCTGGTGGGCACCATTGAGGAAGCCGGCGTAGCCGATGTACGCGCGCTTTACGAAACCAATATTTTTGGCACACTGGCCGTGATACAAGCGGCTTTACCCCTGCTGCGTAAACAGGGTGGCGGCCATATCCTGGGCACATCCAGCGGCCTTGGGCATGTAGTACTACCGGTTATTGGGTACTACTGCTCTTCTAAATGGGCTTTCGAGGCTATCCACGAAAGCCTTGCCGCAGAGGTAAAAGCTTTTGGCATTAAAGTAACTATAATAGAGCCGGGTGCTTATGCCACCGAATTTGGGAGCCCCGAGTCGTTAAAATTTGCCGAGGGGATGAATATCTACACCGATTTAAAAAGGGATTTTGCAGCTGGTTTGCAGGATATGCAACGGGGCGACCCGGATGCTACGCCGCAGGCGCTGTTCCAGATTGTAGATGCCGAAAACCCTCCTTTGCGGTTTAACCTTGGCAGCCACAACCTTCCCTGGGTGCGAAGTGCTTATGCCGAGCGGCTGGCTACCTGGGAGGCCTGGCAGGAGGTGTCGGAGTCGGCGCAGGGCAATTAGGTAATTTATAGGTAAAGAATAAAACGATAACCGGTAATTGAAAAGATTATCGGTTATTATTGTATTGAAATCAGCATGAAAAAAGAAGATAACGGCCAACCGAATTTTCAATCGTTAACGGAGATACACCGGGCCTTTGGCTTACCCAAGCCCCTTCACCCGCTTATTAGTTTAATAGATGGGGCAAGCAACCAACTGGTTGTGCCCTGCTTGCCGCAACCACATGTGCTCAACTTTTATAAAATATCATACAAACCACAACGCAGCGGCAAGTTAAAATACGGCCAGCATTATTACGATTTTGATGAAGGCGGGCTGATGTTTGCAGCGCCCAACCAGGTGATAGGCGCCAACCACAGCAACCAGCCCGGCGAGTGCTCGTTGTATACCCTATTGATACATCCCGATTTTTTGTGGAGCTATCCGCTGGCAAAAAAGATAAAACAGTATGGCTTCTTCTCTTACTCAACAAACGAGGCGCTGCATCTGTCAGACAAGGAGAAGGCAACCATCATATCTATTTTTAAAAATATTGAAGAGGAACTAAACAGCAGCATTGACGACTTTAGCCAGGATGTGATCATTTCGCAGGTAGAGCTATTACTAACTTACGCCAACCGTTTTTATAAGCGCCAGTTTATTACCCGCAAGGCCGTAAGTAACCATCTGCTGCAAAGGCTGGAAGACATTTTGGATGAGTATTTTGGCAGCGACAAGTCCTTAACCGAGGGTATCCCCACGGTGCATTACCTGGCCGATAAGCTGAATATTTCGCCAAGTTATTTAAGCGATATGCTGCGCTCGCTCACCGGGCAAAACGCACAGCAGTTAATACATCATAAACTGATAGAAAAGGCGAAGGAGAAGTTATCCACCAGCAACTTATCGGTAAGCGAGGTAGCTTACAAACTCGGCTTTGAGCACCCTCAATCTTTCAACAAACTGTTCAAGGCAAAAACCAACCTTTCGCCATTGGCGTTCAGGCGGTCGTTTAATTGATGGCTGTAAACGGCCGTCCTTCCCGTCTCCGCAGGTATTTTACATTTATTGATTTTGTTATGGATTTTATGCCCAAATTGCATCATAGCCATATAACCTTATTAATAGCATGAAAAAGCACCTGTTGTTAACCTTCATTTTAAGCGCAACCCTATATTGCACCTGCGCTTACGCACAAACTGCCAAAGAAACGGCACTGGAAAAAGCAAAAAACGGCGTTAAGCTTGGCGACGAGGACAAGTTTGAGGAAGCGCTGAAGCTGTTGGATGAGGCACAAAAACTCGATCCGGACAACGTTACCTATCCTTACGAGATCACCTACATTTATTACAGGCAGGAAAAATACCAGGCCGTGATTGATGTGTTGGAAAAACTAAAGGAACGGCAGGGCAGCTACGACCGCATTTACCAGCTTTTGGGCAACAGTTACGATAATTTAAAGCAAAGCAATAAAGCCATTGCCATTTATGAGGAGGGGCTAAAAAAGTTCCCGCGCTCCGGTCCGCTGTATTTGGAGCGCGGTATAATGCCACTGATACAAAAGGATTACAACGGCGCATTGAACTATTTTGAGAAGGGCATAGAGCTTGCGCCGGAGTTTTCGTCCAATTACTACCGGGCAGCAACGCTATATTTAGATTCGGAGGACTCGATGTGGGGCATGATCTACGGCGAGTTATTTATGAACCTCGAACGCAACAGCGAGCGCACACGCGAAATGAGCAAACTATTGTATGATAACTACAAAGCCCGGATAAAATTCCTGACACCAAATAAAGCAATGGCTACCTTTAGTAAAAACAACGTGATGACGCTTAATGGAAAATTACCATACAGCCTAATTTACGAACCGACCCTGCTGATTGGGCTTGGTGACGAAAAAAGCATCGACCTGAACTCGCTCGACAGGATACGGCAGGGCTTTTTAAAGTTTTACCTGCGCCAGGGTTTTGATAAAAAATACCCAAATGCATTGTTTGATTATCAAAACCAAATACTGCAAGCCGGGCATATGGAAGCCTACAACCATTGGTTGCTAATGATGGGCGACGAACCTGCTTTTAATACTTGGATGGAAGCCAATAAAACGAAATGGGATGCATTTGTAAAGTGGTACCTGGCTAACCCGTTAAAACTTAATGATACCCATAAGTTTTACCGGATGCAGTATTAACGGCCAGTCACCAATGCGGTGCACTTACCGCCGTCGCAGGGCCTTTTGATAGAAGGCCCCGCCGTTTTAGGCCGTACTCCCTTATCTATTTCCGGCGGCGCTTCTCTCAAATGTTGGCTGAATCCGCACCTCGTACGGGATGTTTTTTTTGCCCCACGTACAAAGATCGTGCATAATGTTTGCCAGTTCCAGTCCGCTGGCCGTGATGCGATATTCTACCCTTAAAGGCACCTCGTTAAAAATTTCTTTTTCAATCAATTCCGCTTTTACCAGTTCAGTTAAAACGTTTGCTAATACGTTATCAGAAATGCCATTCAGTATTTCTTTAAGCTTAGAAAACCGGGGTACACCACGCCCGATGAGCACCAACACTTCTGATACCCATCTTTTACCAATCATCCGTAATACCTTATTCAAAGTACAACGGTCATCCAGGTAATGTTCATTTAGCGTGTTTGTTGAATTTAACTTTTTGGTGCTCATACTCACTTATTTATTAGTTACTCATAACGGGCGCGGCGCTGCGTTTGCGTTACAGCATGCCCTACTTTTGTGCGGTAAAAATAAACGAATACTAAATATGAAAACGTACCAGGTTACCGAAAACTATAGCATCGCCTCGCTTAAAGTTGTCGAAAAAGATATACCAAAGCTATTGCCGCACCAGGTGCTGGTTAAAATAGAGGCCGCATCGCTAAACTTTAGGGATTTGTTGGTGGTGAAGGGCATAAATAACTGGAAACCACCGGTCGGCAGGATACCTGTATCAGACGGTGTAGGCACCATTGCAGCGGTTGGCGAAGAAGTACAGTCGCTGGTTGTAAATGACCGCGTTGCAGGGCTGTTTTTGCCCAATTGGATAGAAGGGAAACTAACAACCGAAAAACTGGCCAACCCGCTGGGTGGTAAAGTGTACGATGGCGTTTTGCAGGAGTATGTGGTGTTTAACGAGCAAGCCGTGATAAAAGTTCCTGCATTTTTAAGTAGCGAAGCCGCAGCTACCTTACCCTGTGCTGCACTTACCGCCTGGCATGGATTAATTGAAAAAGGCAACGTAGGCCCCGGGGATACTATTCTGATACAAGGTACGGGCGGGGTATCGTTATTTTCGATGCAGTTTGCCTTAATGAGCGGCGCGGAAGTTATCCTTTTATCCGGCAGCGACGAAAAATTGGGCCTTGCCAAAAAAATGGGGGCTCAGCACCTCATCAATTATAAAGCTACGCCGAAATGGGAAGGCAAGGTTATGGATATTACCAACGGCAAAGGCGTGGCCCATGTAGTTGAAGTTGTAGGGGGTAGCCATATTAACCGGTCGATAGATGTGGTAGCGCTGGATGGTACAATATCTGTTATTGGGTTGATCGATGGCTTTGCTGGCAATATCAACACGGTGGACATCATGTCGAAACAAATAAAGCTGCAAGGCATACAAGTTGGTTCGAAGGAGATGTTTTACAGGATGAATGCGGCAATCGGGCTTAACCGGATGCAGCCTGTTGTAGATAAAGTTTACCCTTTTGATGAAGCACGCGAAGCATTAACCGCCCTTGAAAACGGAACGCACTTCGGGAAGATAAGCCTCAGTTTTCAATAAATAAAGCGCATGCAGTAGCAGGGATCCTGGTGCCGCAGGGGCCTTTTTCAAAGAGACCCTGCGGAGACGTCGGGCTTTCCCTTAACTTAATAGCGTTAAACATTTTACAAATTAAAACCCAAACTCTCTCAATGTTGTGTATTATTGCACAACCACATTATCTCACAACAATTTAATTTTTTATGAAACTAAACCGTATCACGCTGATAGCCCTGCCGGCTATTGTATGCGCAAGCCTGTTTAATGCCTGCAGCCCACCACCCGAGCATAACGTACTTAACGACGAAGACAAAGCAGGAGGCTGGTCGATGCTGTTTGATGGTAGCAGTCTCGCCGGCTGGCATGTATTCAATAAAGGCAATGTAGCAACGGCCTGGAAGGTGGATAGCGGCATGTTGGTTTGTAACCCCCACACCAAAAACGTAAAACATGGCGACCTGGTTACCGATAGGGAATTTGAAAATTTTGAATTGAAATTTGAGTGGAAAATATCTAAAGGGGGCAACAGCGGCTTGTTTATAAACGTGCAGGAAAGCCCCGAATTTGGTGCAACCTTTGCCACCGGCCCCGAGTACCAGTTGCTGGATGATAAAAACATGCCGGCAGATTACGTTGCCGACCAAACCCACAAAGCGGCATCTATTTTCGGTGTAATTGCCAATGCCAGCAAAAGCGAACCAAAACCGGGCGACTGGAACCAATCGCGCCTGGTGCAGAAGGATGGCAAGGCAACTTTTTGGCTAAACGGCGTAGAAACCTTAACCGTAGATTTTAAAAGCGAGGACTGGAAAAAGAAGGTTGCCGCAAGCGGGATGAGCCGTTACCCATCTTTCGGGCTGGCTACCAAAGGGCACATTGCTGTGCAGGACTGGACCAGCGGCGTGGCCTTCCGCGATATGAAAATAAGGCTATTATAAGCAGCCAGCATACGTATGAAAAAGATATACTTGTACTTATTTGCGGCATCGTTTGTATTAGCCTCATGCGGAGGCGGCAGCAAACCCGGCGAGACGGCAGATACCACCGCACAGCAAACCGAAGTTGACCCGGCCAAGATCCCCGGTATTGATAAGGTAGCCTTATCAGATACCATCAGCCTGCAAGCGAACGATGAAATGCATTTTAATAAGGACCTGTTTAAAATAAAAAGCGGCAAAAAGGCTGTGTTGATATTAAAAAACGTAGGCTCGGCAACCAACATGCCAATGTCGCACAACGTAGTGATCCTGGGCAAAGGCACTGATATGGCAACCTTTGGCGAGGAGGCGCGCAAGTTTAAGGCGAATGATTATATCCCTGCCACTATGGTTGCTAACATTGTTGCGCATACCCCAAAAGTAATGGCCGGCAAAACAGCGCAAGTGGAATTTACCGCACCCGCACCGGGCGTTTATGACTTCATTTGCAGTTTTGAAGGGCATTGGGGCAGCATGCAGGGGCAAATTGTGGTGGAGTAAATTCTGTTGTTTACGGCCACTTTTGATATATTTATAGGGTAATACTAAACCCATCGCATGCAATCAAACCAAATAACTGCAAAAGGCGGGGCCGAATTCGGCTTTGCAAGAAGCAAAAACGCTGTTACACTTACTGCTGATAAAAACAAGCTGGAAATTAATGCACAGATAATTGGCAAGGTAGTGTTTATGCCTTCAGATATTGTGTCGATAGAACCAAACCGCTCGGGTTTCTCTCTTGGTTCGCAGGGTATACGGGTAACGCACAATGTTGCGGGTTACCGCAAAAAAATCATCTTTTATCCAAAAACCAGCGCCGCAGAGGTAATTCGCCTTATCCAAAGTACCGGCTTTATGGATAATAAAAGCGCCATTCCCTATGATATAAAAGAAGAAGTAGTTGCATTGCAGGCGGGTGGAAGCTTTCCGATAAAAACAGGTGCCGCCATCTTTATCATTTTGTTTTGGAATGTCGCGATGCTCTTTACTTTCAAAGATTTTTTCTTCGAGCGCTCCCCCATTGCAGGCTTTGGCTTAGGCGGTAATATCGCGTTAGGTTTTATGTTATTGGTATGCCTGTCGTTACTTACACTTGAACCGGCAAGACAATTAATGCTAAAGCCCGGGCATAATGTACGCGACTTTAAATATTCCCTGTTATTTATTATGGCTATTGTAACCGTAATGCTGGTAATGAGTAACCTGCTTCCCCATATTGTTACTACGCAAGCGGCAAAGTAAACCAAAAGGTGCTGCCCTGGTTTACAACGCTCTGCACCCCTATTTTGCCGCCGTGGCGTTCTACAATTTCGGCACTGATATAAAGCCCAAGCCCAAGCCCGCTAAATTGTACGCCGCTGGCATCTACCCGGTAATAACGCTCAAACAGGTGTGGGAGCTTTTCGGGGGCAATGCCACGGCCAAAATCCTGTACGGATATTTTGGCCATTTTGCCTGCTTTGGCAATATGCAGCATTATCTTATTGGCATCGGGGGCATATTTTACGGCATTGTTTACCAGGTTTACCACCACCTGGTCTATACGTTCTTTATCAGCATAAACCTGTAACTCTTTATCGCCTGTTAGCACCAATTCGTGCGTACCCATCAGCCGCACATGGTCGCAGCATTCGTTTATCATATCCGCTGCAAGGAAGTTTGTTTTATGAAGCGCTAATTGCCCGGCCGCAATTTTCGATACATTGAGCAGGGCATCAACCAGGTGCTGCATTTTGGCGAGGCTGGTGTTGGCTTTTTCTAAAAACACAGGTATTTTATCTGATGATGGCTGCGTTTTAACCAGCCTGTCCAGCAATTGCATCGAAGCCTTTACCGATGTCATGGGCGTTTTCAGTTCGTGGCTGGCCACGCTTATAAAATCGTCTTTTTGTTGCTGCAGGCGTTTAAATTCGGTAATATCCAGCACGGTGCCCAGCATTCGGTAAGGCCTATCCGTACCATTATAATAAACGTTTGCCTGTATCCGTATCCAATGCACACTATCATCATCCCAAATTACACGGGCCTCGTAAAAAAGCTTGCCCGTTTCTGAGGCACGGTCATGTGCAGCCTGGCGTACAGCAAGGTCGGCTGGGTGTATCCGCTTCCGGTAGTCCTCGCGGGAAACCGCATGCTCAAACCCAAAAATAGCGTTAAACCGGTCAGATGTAACAATGGTGCCATTCTCCGGGTCGAAATCAAAAGTACCTATCTCGGCTGCCTCTATGGCAAGCCTTGCACGTTGTTCTGCCTCCTCAATACGGCGGCGGGCCATCACCTTATCAGTAACATCTATCACAATTACCATTATGGCGTTGTACGTGCCCTCAACATCGCTAATGGGTTCGTAAACAAAATCAAGCACGAGGGTTTCGGGCACGCCGTTGCGCACCAGCATCACCTCGTGCTCTTTGGCAAAAAACACTTTGCCCGTAGCAATTACATTATTCATAACCGGGGCGTAAGCCTCGGCCGCTTCGGGCACCGCTTCCCATATCGCTTTATGTTCCAGTTCGGCCCGTTGCTTGCCTACCAGGGCAAGGTAGCTGTCGTTGGCCATTTGTACAACCAGGTCGCCGGCGCTAATGATACAAATACCCATGGGCGCCTGCATAAACGATGCATACAATTGCTGGCGCTGTTGCTTTAGCGCATTTATGCCTGCCTTTTCTTTTTGGCTTAGTTTATATAATTCAGTAACGTTGGCCGGTGAGTGGATAAAGTAAAGTACCTCTCCGTTTTCGTTCAATACGGGCGTATT
Source organism: uncultured Mucilaginibacter sp. (assembly GCF_946481715.1). The sequence continues at coordinate 10,812 of NZ_CAMLOV010000112.1, forward strand.
GGTAGTTGTCCAGTACCGCTCTTCAAACTCATCTGTACCGCGTATGGGGATATCGTACCTGTAGTTACTCATTGTATGCGGCCTTTTAGTTTGAATGGCTTGCTCAAACGAGTCGATGGTCATTTCGATATTGCGCGATACCTCATCTGTAGGGTTGGCCGGGAACGAGCCGAAAACGGATGTACCCACCAATGCTTCGCGGCTGGTGTTGGTAGCCTGGCAATAAGCATCGTTGGCATCTAAAATGGTATACTGCGGTGCGTTGGTATCAATAATAAGTATGGCAGCAGGTGTGCAATTAAAAACATCTTTATACCCTATTTGGGGAACCGGTTTTGCCATATGTCAAAAAATATTACTGTATCTGCTTTGTTAAAAACGAATAAATATCTGTGGGGACCGGAATATAAAAGGGCTAATTTATTAAAGTTAATGCGAATAACACAAAATAGGTTTTAGTGTTTTATGTATTTATACTTTCTTCATAATAAGCCTTATTCTATTGCCAAAAATGTATTATATTGCGGCAAACATTCAAAATACCCCTATGGCAGAATACCAGGAACACGGTTTTGACAACGAGAAGGCCACCCCGTTTTGGCAATACGTACAGGCTACCATGATGTCGTTATTAAGTAAGGATAAAAACCGTTGTATACTCGACCTTGGCTGCGGAAACGGCTACCTTGTAAATTACCTTATTTCGCAGGGATACAATGCATATGGCATAGATGCCTCGCAAAAAGGCATTACCATTGCCAATAAAATAAACCCCGGCCGCTTTTTTATACAGGACCTTGACGATAACCAACTCCCGGCAGAAATACGCGATATGCCATTTGATACCATCGTATCTACCGAGGTGATAGAGCATATTTACAACCCTTTTGTTTTTATGGCGCTTTGTAAGGATGTGCTTAGCAAAAACGGCGGCGGCGAACTTATACTAACCACCCCTTACCACGGCTACTTTAAAAACCTGATGCTAAGCATTTTTGATAAATGGGATAAGCATACCAACGCTGTTGCAGTTGGCGGGCATATCAAATTCTGGTCTAAAGCATCCTTAAGCCAGCTGCTCACGCAAACCGGCTTCGAGGTTACCAACTTTGTAGGCTGCGGGCGCATGCCATACTTTTGGAAGAGTATGGTAATGAAGGGCAAGTTGGTAGTTTAAGCCCTCCTCTACAGGACAACCAAACTTGAATATCGAACACGAATACAGGACGCCGAATGATGAAGTTAACTTCGGCGTTCGATATTCAAAATTCATTATTCGGTATTAATTCCCGTCGCTGGTATCTAATTTATACCTAATTCTGAAGCACCTGGTGTATGTTCTCCAGTTGCCGGGTATGCCTTATGGTGTGGCAGGCCACCAGGTGCAGCCACTCCTGGCGGGTAAACGGCTCTGCGCCGGGGATAGCAAAATCAAGGCATATCTCGGTACCATCCAACAGTGTGGCGGTTTGTTGTATCTCCTCACTTTTTCCCTGGTATTTAGCCAGCATGCCGGCTTTGTCCTGCGGCTCGTTGGTGGGTATTATAAACTCCGGCGATTTATATTTGGCGTCAAAATCCAGGAATATGCCCTCGATAAACGCATTACTGGCATCGGGTTTACGGTCGGCAGGTTTGGTGTTGCCCATAAACACGTCCGGCAACCCCCATTGCGATTTAAGCAGATGGTCGGCAACCTGTGCAGGTGTCCAACTGCCTTCAAAAGGCACCGCGTTAAATTGTTGCTGGTTAAATAAGGCTAATACCTTTAAAAAGTTATCGGTGGCGGTTTTATATTCGTTAATGGCTTGCTGTGTCATGTTGTTTTAATATTACCTTGTTTATGTTTTGGTTAACACAATAAAGGTACAAGCCACAGGCAAATGCCGGCGGGTGTAAATACGGCTATTTGAGGGGTGAAATGCGACGTGCATTTTTTCCGCTACAGTTTGTAGAGTTCATTACGCGGGGCGGCAAAGAAAACCCCCAGCTAGCCAGATATTTAACGGGCAACTAAAACCTAAAACTATTTAAGGGTTGCCGGCCCCGGGGTTGGGCGGGGCCTAGTTGTGTGCATGCAGCCCAACGCGGTTGCCTTCGGTATCTTTAAAAAAAGCCATGTAACCAATTTCGGGGCTTATTTGGGTGCGGGGCACCAGCACCTCGCCGCCGAAGGCATCAATACGGCCAATTACCGATTGGATGTCGGGGTTTGCGTTCAGGTAAATCACCAGCCCCTCCTCGGATGGGATATGGAAATCACTCTCCACCAGTGCGCCGCCAACTTTGCCGCTGTTTTCGTTTATTAAAAAATAAACCATCTTCATGCCCATCATCCCTTCCAGGGGGGCCATTTTCATATCGAAGATGCCTTCGTAAAACGTTTTTGCGCGTTCTATTTCTACCGCAGGTATTTCAAACCAGTTCAGTGCGTTTGCATTTCTATCCATGATATTTTTTTATTAAATAAACCTGGTAAACTTGCTTAATTTTCTTTCAAAGGTAGTGTTGCACAAAGTATTGTATATTATATTGATGTTAAGTTTTTGTTTTGTTTGAAACCCAACGAATGCTATAGAAATGCCGTTTAAACTTTATATTAAATAATTAATTAAATACAGAAGCACCGCTGCAGCCTATGTACATTTGCAATGCAATTTCAAATAAGCAGGGCGCTGGCAGGCAGCATATTGAAGGTTCGACCCCTTCCTCTGCATCTACCTTTTTTAACCTTTAATTTATGGAAATCAACTATACAATAGCCGGGCTCATTGTTTTTGTAGCACTTATTGTAATCTTCTTACTGGTACGCAAAAACCAAAAAGACGAAAAACAATTTGAAAAAGACATGAACCAGCAAGGTACCGAGCCCGAAAAACACGACCGGGACGAAGAGCGTATATAAAAATGCCCTTAAGCAACAAGCGTACCTGCAAATTTGCAAGTACGCTTGTTGTTAATGTTTTTACTAAATATCGGTGTCGCTGCTCCCTATCCCCTACGTACAGCCCGGCTCCCCCTTCGTTATTTCACAATGTTATACAAATTATAATCGGTCATTGGCGCATCGGTTAAGCCTAACTGGCGGCCAATAGTTACCACTTGCCCGCGGTGGTAAGTGCCGTGGTTCATTACGTGCTGCACATACTCATATACAGGCAGGTTAGAGGTAAACCAGGGCGTTACCAACTCGTGGCTTTCTAACAACTGATCCTCTGTCAAAGTAGCTACAAAGGCAGCAAGCTCATCGGCATTTGCCGTAAATTCGTCAAACAACTGTGCATTCGTGCCCGTAAACTCTTCCAGGTTTGCTTCTTCGTGTTTTATTACGGCCAGCCAAAACTTCTGGCAATCCCACAGGTGCGTTAATGTTTGCCTAATGCTTGGGAAACTTGATGCCACCTCTGCGGTTAGCAACTCTTCTGGCTTGTTTTTTAGCCATGTTACCATTTGGGCCATTGCCCAGGCATTGTATTTTGCATAATTGTTAACTAAAGCGCTTAAAGCGGTTTGGGCGGTTTGTTTTTCTGCGGTTATCATTGTTTTAATGTTTTGTTATACAAATAAACTAACCGGTACTGACAACCCTATGTCAGCAGCATCTGCTCAAATAAAAATAAATTTCAGTTTTTTGTTTTGCTTCGCGAGATTGGCTTTAAATATGCCTTAAATATGCAGTCACGATTAGAGATAATGCCCGAAATGAGGTTTATAGGTAAGCGCATCACGATGTCGTACACCAACAATAAAACAGGCGAATTGTGGCGCAGTTTTATGCCGCGGCGCAGGGAAGTAACAGCCGCCGGCACTCAACTTTATTCGATAGAGGTTTACCCCGCAGGCTTTTTTTTGGCCTTTAACCCCGCGCGCGAATTTGAAAAATGGGCAGCAGTTGAAGTAGATAATGCAGCGGGCATCCCCGCAGGTATGGAGGCGCATTGTTCTCCCGAAGGTTTATACGCAGTATTTACCCATTATGGCCCGGCAAGTACCGGGCCCGAAACTTACCGTAAAATATTTACGGAGTGGCTCCCCTCCTCGGGCTATGACGTGGCCCAGCGGCCACATTTTGCCATTATGGGCGATAAATACCTGCCCGAATCGGCAGATTCTGAGGAAGAGATTTGGATACCGGTCGCCGCCAAACAAACCCTATAGAAAATGCATCCGTTTCGGTAACATTTACCCGTTAAGCAGACTAATGCATGCTTGCACCAACAAAAGGGTACCATTTATGTTATACCCAGCATTGGGTTTAAAGCAATTTTTTACTATATTAAACTCGGCTAATTTTTTGCAAGTGCCGTACAGCCCAGGATAGTTTATGGAAGATGTTATTATACAAGTTATTGTTACCGGGTTACTGGTATTGATGCCATTATTTGGCCCGCGCACCAAAAGGCGCGAACCCGATTTTAAAGCCCAAACCGAAATACATTCCATTTATGGGATAAACGAGGACGGCAAACTGGAGCTGCTTAAAAAAGAGGGCGAAGAAGAGGTTTAGTCCTTATTCAGCAGGTTTATCTTCAGCCCAAGCTCAAATGTGTTGTTTGCGTAGGAGTTGAGGCTGCCCGTATTGTTAGAGTAGGCCAGTAAAACATTTACAGGCTTAAAGCTTATCCCCACCCCCACGGTTGCACTTTTATTGCTGTGGTAAAAACCCGATACGCTGAGGTTATAATCAGGCATATCCAGGTTGGCGCCGGCATCCAAAATATTATCAAAGCCCTTTATGCCACGGTAGGCAAGTTTTGGCTCCACAGTAAAGTTATTATCGCTTATAGGCAATTTGTAACTAATGGCGGTAAAAAATGTATTTCGCAGAGCCTGCAGCTCCTGGTCGTCTTTAAAAAAAATGCTCCTTAAATTTGGTACTGCGCATTGTAAGGTAAGCTGGCTGCTTGTGTAGGCCAACCCGAGGTCGCCATCCACATAAACGGTACGCCTGTTAAACAACCCTACCGATACGTCGTTGGGGTCGCCTACTATTTTATTGTAATCGATATAAACATTGTTGATACCGAACGACAGCCCGAAGTTTAGCTTATCCTCTTCGCCTACCGGCAAATGATAAGCATAAGTGGCCATTGCCCGGGTACGGCTAATAAGCCCCGATTGATCGCTGTTTACATTTAGCCCCAGCCCTACGTTATCGCCGGGGCGGTAGTCTGCGGTAAAATTTTGCATTTTAGGGCTGCCGGGAACACTATTAAACTGCTGCTGCAGCCCAAGATTCAGGTTCAACCCTTTCTCGAAGCCTGCCATGGCCGGGTTTACTATATACTGGTTTTGAAAATATGCCGATTGAAAAGTAGCCTGTGCCGAAACCCGGTGTATGCCCGCTGTTAATAGCGTGATAACGATCAGGACGTAGATTTTTAGCATGGGCTGATTACCGGTGACTGCTTTATTTTTATACATTAACCAAATTGCTATAGGCTAAAAAAAACCGTAATATACAGCTTGTTTAGCATTCATTTTAAGTATTACTGTAATATATTACCTGTCTCTCACTACCGTAAAGAAACCTTTTATCAATGATGAGTTACCCAGATCTATGGTGTAATAGTAAGTACCCTCCTTCAGCACATCGCTGCGGTAAGTGCCCGCCCAATCGTTAGCATAGCCTTTTTTGCTGAACACTACGTTGCCGCCTGCATCAACCACGCTTACGGTGTTATTAGGGTGGAACTCGAGGTTATTTACTATCCAGGTATCATTCTTGCCGTCGCCGTTTGGCGACAGGATGTTGTTGGCCACAACAGGGCCGCCAATATTGTCGGGGGCCAAGCCAATGGTTTTAATGCTTGTCATCATACGGCTGGCATTAGCACTGGTAGTTAGGTTAGCTGCGATATGGGCGCCAAGGTTGTAAAGTTCGATTCCCGCTGTGCCGTTGTATTCAATAACCACCGCCCGGTAGGTTGTTGATGGGTTGAGTCCAAACAGGTTTACAGTGTTGCCCGTACCGTTGTAGACGCAATACCAGCCGTTAGTGCCTACCTGTGTGCCCAAACCGAAAGTATTATTGGCACTGTAGGTATTACCGTGAACAATGCTAAGCGCGCCGCTTGTGCCTTTACGCACAAACACCGCACGCGCAGTGCCATTGCTGTTTACCCAACTAAGGGTAGTGGTTGTAGCCGTTGTATTACTAAATGCTAATCCCGTTGCGTAGCCTGTTGGCGCCGTTAATGGGGTGGTTACGTTTGCAGGTGTAATGCTTGATGTGATGTACTGCGGTGCCGATAAAATTCCATTATATTCTATAACCGCTGCGCGGTAGGTTTGGGCGCTGGCTAAACCTACAACATTAACTGTTGTACCTGTACCATTATAAATACAATACCAGCCACTGCTGCCTATTTGGCTGCCCGCTGTGAATTTAGCTTTAGCAGAATAGAGTATGTTTGCAGGCAACGGTGTACCGCTGTTGCCTTTATACAAAAAGACTGAACGCCCCACACCGCTGCCATTGACCCAGTTTACAGTAGTGGTAATGCCCGTGGTATTAATGAATACTATATTTTTTGCCTGTGTATTCAATCCCACCGTAGTTACGGTGGCTGCCGCTCCCGGGGCAATATACTTTTGCGCACCATAATTGCCGTTATACTCTATTACCGCAGCAATGTAGGTGGTACCTTGCGTAAGCCCGGTAATATTTACCGCCGAGCCGCTGCCGTTATAAACGCAATACCAGCCCGCCGCGGCCTGCGCTCCTGATGAAAACACCGTGTTGGCGGCGTAGGCGGTACCATCGTCCGGTACCGGCCTCCCGTGGTCGGCTTGTTTAATAAATACCGCACGCATAGCGCCCCCCCCATTAAGCCAACTTAGCGTGGTAGTGGTGGTGGTTGTATTGTTAAATATTAAATCACGTGCTGGGTTAAGCGGCGCTTTAGTTGGTGGAATGTATGCGAAAGCGTAAGCGGCACCGAGCGGAAGCGCCTGGGGGGCTGATGATGGCATTGTACTATTGTCTGTGGGGTCGCCGATAAAGGCAGTAGTACCATCGGCACTTATTCCTACAGAAGATGCGGGATACGTTTTGCCGATGACAGTTTGTTTAACGTAGGTGCCATTGGTTAAGGTGTAGGCCACCAAGCCATTTTTTGAGAATACTATAGTTTTTGCATCAGCACTCATAGATGCAGCTCCTTCGCCGGGAATAGTAGTAGCAAGCGCAAAATTGGCTGTTCTATTATCACGGGTAAATACTTTGGTATTATCATACAATAAGGTATTACCATCGGCGCTAAGCGCTACCGCTATGCGGGCCTCGGGCATGGTTTGCTGCAATACCCATGTGGTTTTTGTTGTGCGGTTATAGATATTGGTTTGCCCAGGTATATAGGTACCTCCCGGTTCTCCGGGTATTGCTACTACAGCTGTTTTTCCATCGGCGCTTATTGCTACCCTTGCGGCAACATAAGATGCCCAATTAGCTGGGTATATTCCGCCACCCCTGCTTTGGTCTACACCAGGAAGGGTAAGTTGTTCCCATCCATTTGCTGTACGCATATACATAAAAGCAGTACCTGACCAGTAATGGGCTCCGGATACAACGCTATTCCCATCGGCCGATATGCCAACGTTTGCCCCGTTTGTAAAGCCGTGCGCCCGCCAACTCCCATTTACACGGGTATATACAGTAACAAATCCGCCGAAATCTATTTTTGAGCCCGATATAGCCGTATTGCCATCAGCACTCATCGCTACCGAAGTAATATTCATTCCATCTAATCCTCTCCTTGGGCCATCTTGCACCCATATCCCGTTGCTCCGAGTGTAAAACAATACGCCCCCTCCGGCTAACACACTTACAGGCTGCCCTGTACCAACAATGGCCGAATTACCATCCGCGCTAACGGCCACTGATAAGCCTTGCCTTACCTTTACATCGTTACTTTGGTCTGTTTGTGGGAAAAAAAAGGTACTGTCGACCAATTTTCCGCCTTGCTGGGTGTTGGGGAACGGTGTTTCGGTAACGGTAAAATTACCTCTCGTAGCGTAACTGCCATTGGCAATAACCCTCACTTTACCGCTGGAGGCACCCGGCATTACCATGGCCAATATTGCCGTGCTTTCTTTGGAG
>NZ_CAMLOV010000113.1 GCF_946481715.1 uncultured Mucilaginibacter sp.
ACCACCGCAAAAAAGTACACCACCATCACCAGCCCAAAGGCAACAAAAGTGGAGGTAAGGTACGAGCGCACGGGCCTCTCCACCTCCTCCGCATAAGTAGTGATATTATCCCAGCCAAGGCAGTTCCACATTACGGTATAAAGCGCCATACCGAATGAGGAGAACGGCAAACCATGCAGCGTTTGGTGCGGTATGCTAACGCCTCCATGGTTATAAATAGCCATAACAAACAGGATGATAAGCGGCGACAATACCGCAGCGCTTAAAAACAGCGCTACCCTGCCTACGGGCACTATCCCCAAAATATTCAGAAATGCCGATGCCCATACAATGCAAAGGCAAACGGGTATGCGGTATTCTTCTATCCCCGGGAAAAAGAAGGAGGCATAGCCCACAAACAAAACGGGGTATATGGCCAGGTCTACAAAGGTATAGATCCAGGTCCACCAGCCCTCGTAAAAACCCAGCCGGGTGCCAAGGGCATGCTTCACCCATTTGTAATAGCCGCCGGTAACGGGCATCATACTGTTGAGTTCCATTACCGTGAAAATGGCCGGCACATCCCAAAGCAAAGGTGTTACCAGCAAAATCAAAATGGCAGCATGCTCGCCGGCGTATGCCAGCAATGGCTCCAACCCGTATGGCCCGCCGGATACGGTAAAAAACACCAATGCAACCAGTTGGAAGGGCTTGATTTTTCGGTTTAAGGCGGGTTGTTGCATCGGCCATAAAAATATTATAAATGTTGAGATTTTGGGAGTGGTGGGTACTATTAAAAAAACGTGGTGGTGGTTTGCAAAGTTGGGGTGTTTATTTAACCGCGGAAATCAAAGAGATTTGCATTTCTTAATACCCGCAGAGTTACACAGAGATCTTGCTGCCCAAAGCACGGTTAGGCAGGTCTCTGTGTAACTCTGCGTTTTCTCTCTGTGATCTCTGCGGTTAAAACGCCTTTCGCGCGTAATTTTGCCCATCCATTTCCCTCCTTTTCTCCTTTTTTAAGATAAAATTGCGTATTTTTGCAACCTTTAAAATTCGAGGCGAACAGATTGATGTACAAGGAATATAAGCAGTTAAACCTGTCGCAAACAGGGAAGGATATACTGGAGTTCTGGCAGCAGAACGGCATATTTGAAAAGAGCATAAGCAGCAGGCCGGCCAGCAAGCCGTATACTTTTTACGAAGGCCCGCCAAGCGCAAACGGGATGCCCGGCATCCACCACGTAATGGGGCGCTCTATTAAAGATATTTTTTGCCGTTACAAAACGCTGAAAGGCTACCAGGTAAAACGCAAAGGCGGATGGGATACCCATGGCCTGCCGATAGAACTTGCTGTAGAAAAATCGCTTGGCATTACTAAGGACGACATTGGTAAAAAGATTTCCGTAAAAGAGTACAACGATGCCTGCCGCAAGGAGGTGATGCGCTATACCGACGTATGGAACGACCTAACCGAGAAAATGGGTTACTGGGTTGACCTGGAGAACCCTTACGTTACCTACGAGAACGAATACATCGAAAGCCTTTGGTGGATATTGCAGCAGCTTTACAAAAAAGGTTGGTTGTACAAAGGCTATACCGTACAACCATACTCGCCAAAATCGGGTACCGGGCTAAGCTCGCACGAGCTGAACCAGCCGGGTACCTACAAAATGGTGAAGGATACCACCATCACCGCGCAGTTTAAAGTAAAACGCGATGGCGATTCGGAATTCCTGTATTCCGGTGTCCCTACCGGAACAGATGTTTTCATCCTGGCCTGGACGACAACTCCATGGACCCTGCCATCAAACTGCGCACTGGCCGTTGGCGAAAATATCACCTATGTTAAAATAGCCACCTTTAACCCATATACCTACACACCGGTGTGCGTGGTATTGGCGAAAGATTTGGTAAAAAAATACTTTAAAGCCGAAGGCGAGAACGCCTCTTTTGAAGATTACAAAGGCGGCGATAAGGTTATCCCTTACCGTATAGATGCTGAAATAAAAGGCAGCCAGTTGCTTGGCTTACATTACTACCAGTTGATGCCTTATGTAACCAATGATGACCTGGAGAAAAACGCTTTCCGCGTTATCCCGGCAGATTTTGTTACTACCGAGGATGGTACCGGCATTGTGCACACCGCCTCCGTTTTTGGTGCGGATGACTTTAGGGCATGTAAGGAAAACAACGTGCCATCAGTAATGGTGAAGGACGAGAACGGCAAAGATGTACCGCTTGTTGACAAGCAGGGCCGCTTTGTGGAAGAAGTTACCGATTACGCCGGCCGTTACGTAAAAGAAGAATACTATAGCAACGAAGAACGTGCCGAAGAAGGTTTTAAACCGACTGACGTACTGATATCCATAAAGCTGAAAGAAGAAAATAAAGCATTCAACGTACAAAAATACGAGCACAGCTACCCGCATTCCTGGCGTAGTGATGAGCCGATTTTGTACTACCCGCTGGATAGCTGGTTCATCAAAACCACCGCCGTTAAGGATAAAATGGTGGAGTTGAACAAAACCATCAACTGGAAACCCGAAAGCACAGGCACGGGCCGTTTTGGCAACTGGCTGGAAAATTTGGTAGACTGGAACCTTTCGCGCTCCCGATACTGGGGCACCCCGCTGCCTATCTGGCGCGAGGAGAACGGCGGCGAGGAAAAATGCATCGGCTCGATAGCCGAACTGAATGCCGAGATAGAAAAATCTATCGCCGCAGGCCATATGCCTGCCGGTTTCAAATTGGAAGATATGCACCGCCCTTATGTGGACGATGTGATATTAACTTCTGCTGCAGGCAATAAAATGCTGCGCGAGCCCGACCTGATAGATGTTTGGTTTGATAGCGGCGCTATGCCGTACGCGCAATGGCATTTCCCTTTCGAGAATAAAGAAGATTTTAAAGCCGCCTACCCTGCAGATTTTATAGCCGAAGGTGTTGACCAAACCCGTGGCTGGTTTTTTACCCTGCATGCCATTGCGGTGATGCTAAGCGAAGCCAGCGATGAGATAAAAGCCGTAAATGCCGAAGTAGGCAACAAAGGCATCTCGTTTAAAAACGTTATCAGTAACGGTTTGGTGCTTGATAAAAACGGCAACAAAATGAGCAAGCGCCTGGGCAATGGTATCGATCCGTTCGAGACCATCAACCAATACGGTGCCGATGCTGCCCGCTGGTACATGATCAGCAACGCCGCGCCATGGGATAACCTAAAGTTTAATATTGAGGGTTTAGACGAGGTTCGCCGTAAGTTCTTCGGTACGTTGTATAATACTTACTCGTTCTTTGTGCTGTATGCCAACATAGATAAGTTTACCTACAGCGAAGCCGAGATAGCTATCAACGACCGCCCGGAAATTGACCGCTGGATCATCTCGCTGTTAAATACCCTAAGCAAAGAGGTGGATGCTTACTATGCCGATTTTGAGCCAACCAAAGCTGCCCGCGCTATACAGGAATTTGTGGATGTGCATTTCAGCAATTGGTATATCCGCCTAAGCCGCCGCCGCTTCTGGCGGTCGGATAATTCGGACGATAAACTTTCTGCTTATCAAACGCTTTATACTTGTTTAATAACCATCAGCAAATTGATGTCGCCCATTGCGCCATTTTTTGCCGAGCGTTTATATACCGACCTGAACTCGGTTACAGGCAAAGAAGAATTTGAATCGGTGCATTTGGCCTACTTCCCCGAGTACCAGGCAGAGCTGGTTGATTCTGCTTTGGAAGAACGCATGCAGCTGGCACAGGATATCTCATCGCTGGTATTATCGCTGCGTAAAAAGATAGAGATCCCGGTACGCCGCCCGCTTGGCAAGATATTGCTGCCGATATTGGATAAGAACTTTAAAGAGCAGGTAGAGAAGGTGAAAGACCTGATACTATCCGAAACCAATATCAAAAGCATCGAATACATTACGGATACCGAAGGTTTTGTTAAAAAGAAGATAAAGCCAAACTTTAAAGCCCTTGGCGCTAAGGTAGGTAAGGATATGAAAGATGTTGCCGCAGCCATTAACGCATTCGGCCAGGCAGAGATAGCTAAGTTGGAAAGCGAAGGCACTATTGAGGTGCTTGATGGCAAGTATTCGATACTGGTATCGGATGTAGAAATCATCGCTGAAGATGTCCCTGGCTGGCAAGTTGCAAATTTGGGAAAACTAACCGTGGCTTTAGATGTTACGCTAACCGAAGAATTAAAACAGGAGGGGATATCGAGAGAGTTGGTAAATCGTATACAGAATCTGCGTAAGTCGAAAGAATTTGAAGTTACCGATAAGATAAACGTCCGCGTTAGCGACAACTCCTACATTGGAGAAGCAGTGAAAAATAATTTATCCTATATTTGCGCCGAAATTTTGGCAGAGAGCCTTGTGCTTGATAACCAGCTGAATGAAGGCGATAAAGTAGAGATTGATGGAATTGAAATTTTAATAGTTATTAGTAAAAGTTAACATGAGTCAAGAACCAGTAAAAACAAGATATTCTGACGCAGAATTAAAAGAATTTAAAGACCTGCTTTTAGAAAAACTACGCAGCTCTAAAGAAGAGCTTGCGGCATTGGCAACATCATTAAGTTCGCCAAATGCAAACGGTACAGATGATACGGCCGGTACTTACAAAACATTAGAAGATGGTTCTGCAACTTTAGAGAAAGAGCAGATAAACCAGCTTGCTGCACGCCAAAAGAAATTTATAGAGCAGTTAGAAGCCGCTTTGGTACGTATAGAAAACAAAACATACGGTATTTGCCGCGAAACCGGCAAGCTTATCCCTAAAGAGCGTTTGCGCGCAGTGCCGCATACAACGCTTACTATGGAAGCAAAATTAAAGCAATAAATGAAGGCAGCTTATACAAAACCCTTCTTAACCGCTGCATTTATCGTCCTGCTCGACCAGATCATTAAGATCTGGGTGAGGAAGCATATGCTCCTGGGCGAAGAGATACACTTCCTGGGCGACCGGGGGATGCTTCGCTACATCGAGAACAACGGCATGGCCTTTGGCATGGAGTTGGGCGGCGAGATGGGCAAACTGGCGCTAACGTTATTCCGTATTGTTGCGGTTTGTGGTATTGGCTACGGGCTGGTACATCTTATTAAGCACAAACACCACCGTGGGTTAATTATGATGGTAGCGCTGATACTGGCCGGTGCGGTGGGTAATATTATCGATTCTACCTTCTACGGTGTCGTATACGGTTATGCACCATTATTCCACGGCCGGGTGGTTGATATGTTTTACTTCCCCTTAATAACCGGGCATTTCCCGGCATGGGTACCTGTTTGGGGCAGCCAGGAATTTATCTTCTTCCGCCCGATATTTAACCTTGCAGATTCGGCCATATCGGTAGGCGTTATCCTCATCCTGCTTAACCAAAAACGCTACTTCAAACACGAAGCAGTTGAAGAAAGCAGCCCGAATAGCGAGATGGTGGAGGATTGAGTTAGTCGGAACTCGGAAAGTCCGAACAAATAATATAACAAGTATAAAGCACGAAAAGCGGCGGCAGCCGCTTTTCGTGCTTTATAGCCCCATCGTCATTGCGAGGTACGAAGCAATCTCTACGTTGGACATGCGGATTTGCAAAGCCGCTCTGCTTGCAGGGAGATTGCTTCGTACCTTATAATGACGTGATCATAAGTTATTGATAATCTTGTCATTCCGAACCGAGGAACGAATCTTGTTGTTTATGCAAGGCTTACCACTTTGCATGCCTGCTTTGCATTACTAACAAGATTCCTCGTCGCTGCGCTTCCCTCGGAATGACATAATTGTAAGTCATTAACAGTTAACATTCTTATTTTCACACGTCATAACCATTTTTTTCAGGGTCCCCCTGGTGGATACTCGCAATGACGTGGTGGTTAAAGTATGTGCCGCCGAAAATTTACACGTATTTAACCAACCCCCAATCGCCAGCCCCTTATCTCTCGCCATAAATTCCTATATTGGCTTTTAATACACATCCCCATGAAAAAACTGCTTTTAATTGCCGCCATCATAGCCCTTGTTACAACGGCTAATGCCCAAACAACGCCAACCCTATACCATCCCGAAGCTAATGCGAAGGCGGAGATAGCAGCTGCTGTAAAGAAAGCTGCTGTGGAGCATAAGAATGTGATGCTGCAAATTGGCGGTAACTGGTGCAGCTGGTGCCTCCGGTTCAATAAACTGGTTACCTCTACCGATTCGCTCAATACCTATTTGAACAACAACTACGAAGTAGTGCATGTAAACTACAGCAAAGAGAACATGAACGAAAAACTGCTTGCCGAATTGGGCTACCCGCAGCGTTTTGGCTTCCCCGTATTTATTATACTGGATGATAAAGGCAACCGCCTGCATACCCAAAACTCAGGTTACCTGGAAGAGGGCAAAGGCTACAGCAACACCAAAGTGCTGGAGTTTTTCCAAAGCTGGTCGCCCGCCGCGCTTGATCCGAAGAGTTACGCAGAGAAGACGAAGTAGGGATTAGTAGAAACATCATAAACTAAAAAGCGGCATCAGTCGCTTTTTTAGTTTTATCCGATTACGTCGTTGCGAGCGAAGCGCGGCAATCATCGGCAAGCAGAGCAGCCATATGAATCGGCTGACACTGCCTACGATTGCCACGCTTTCCGAACAATATCCCCTATATTGCTGCCTTTAACCTCATAAACCCAACATCATGAAAAAACTACTGGTAATAGCGGCCCTTGCGGCATCCACCCTCGGCGCATCGGCACAAAACGCAGACTTGCGCCGTAAAATTGAAGTAAGCGGCATAGCCGAGCAGGAGGTTACGCCTGATATCATCAAGGTAAGCATATCCTTAAAAGAATACTTTAATAAAGACAAGAAAAAAATAAGCATTGCGCAACTGGAAGCCCAATTGCAAAAAGCAGTGGATGATGCAGGGATCAAAAAAGAAGACCTTACCATAAATGACCTTTCTGCTTACAACTGGGAAGAAAAGAAGAAAAACCACAATTTTTTAGCCAGCAAGCAATACGGTATTAAGTTTAAGGAGCTAACCAAGTACAACCAGATACTCGGCAAACTGGATCCGAAAGGAGTAGAATCCACGGAGATAAACGATTACGACTACTCAAAAATGACCACCGTAAAAAAGGAATTGAAGATAATGGCTCTTTTAGCGGCACGTGATAAAGCAGAATACCTGTTAAATAGCGTAGGCGAAAAGTTAGGCAGCGTGCTTAGTATTTCCGAAATAGATAACGGTGCTTCCCAGTACGAGAACAGTAGCCTTATGTCAAACACCTTAAATGTAAAGGGGTATTCAGCCAATAGCGATTCATCTTCCTCAAACATCAACTTCAAAACCATCAAGCTCAGCTTCCAGGTATCTGCCGTATTCGAAATAAAATAACATAAACTAAAACAGGGTTACCGCTCATCACGATAACCCTGTTTCTATTTCTTCAAGTAGCAAGCGGAAATCCGAAATCGAAAATTCGATATCCGAAATTCACCAACTTATTCTACCACACTTACCCTA
This sequence comes from uncultured Mucilaginibacter sp., assembly GCF_946481715.1. Next base: position 7,490 of record NZ_CAMLOV010000113.1, read on the forward strand.
AGCATATTGGTTTTACCATGCTTGGTAATAGGCACTGCTGCGGTATTAATAACCACATCGCCAACGCGGATAAGGTTTTCTGTTTTCAGTATATCGTTTACATCGGTAATGGTTTGGTCGGTGCTTTCTAACTGATCGTAGTAAAAAGCACGTACGCCCCAAACAAGGCTCAGCGCGTTCAGGAGCTGTTTGTTTGATGTAAAGATGTACGTACCTGCCTTTGGCCTGTAACTCGAAACTTCGAAGGCTGTGTAGCCCGAGGTGGTCATGGATACAATGCCTACTGCTTTAGTATGCTCGGCAAGGTAAACGGCACTGCCGCAAAGGTTATCGCTCAGGAAATTTGCCGAAGCAGGGTCGAGGTTTTCTTTTTTGGAAGCGTTAAAAGGGTAGCCCAGGTCTTCCACGTTACGAACGATCTTCGCCATGGTTTCAATAACAATAACCGGGAATTCGCCAACGGATGTTTCGCCGCTCAGCATCACTGCATCTGCGCCGTCCAGTACCGAGTTAGCCACGTCGTTCACTTCGGCGCGGGTGGGGCGCGGGGTGGTTATCATGCTTTCCAGCATCTGCGTTGCTACAATAACCGGTTTAGAGGCATCGCGGCATTTGCGGGCAATCATTTTTTGCAATAAAGGCACTTCTTCTAATGGCATTTCAACACCAAGGTCGCCACGGGCAATCATTACGCCATCAGTAGCCGCAATTATCTCGTCTATATTATCAATCGCCTCGGGTTTTTCAACTTTCGCAATTACGCGGGCGCTTTTGCCGCTTTCGCGGATAATGCGTTTAAGGTCGATGATGTCCTGCCCGGTACGTACAAAGGAAAGGCCGATCCAATCCAGGTCCCACTCTAAGGCGTATTGTAAGTTGGTAAGGTCTTCTGCGGTTAAGCTTGGGATAGATACTTTGGTGTTTGGCAGGTTAACGCCTTTGCGCGATGTTAATATACCGCCATGCACCACTTCGCAAACTACGGCATCTACGCGGTTGGTTTCAATAACCTTCAGTTGTAGCTTACCGTCATCTAAAAGGATGATCTCGTTTGCCTGCACATCCTGCGGAAAGGTGTCGTAGGTAATGTATATCTGGTTGTCATCGCCAATGCACTCTTTGGTAGTAATGTTAATGCGGGTACCATTTATTAAATGTATGCCGCCATCTTTTACCAGGCCGATACGGATCTTTGGCCCCTGCAAATCGGCAAGGATACCTACGTTAGTTTTATATTCTGCGTTTATCTCGCGGATAAGGTCGACAAATTTCTTGTGGTCTTCGGGCTTGCCATGCGAAAAATTAAGGCGGCAAACATTTAATCCGGCGCGTATCATGGCTAATAAAACCTCCTTTTTGGCGGAAGCAGGCCCCATGGTAGCGACAATCTTGGTACGGTTATAATAAAAATTCATATTCTCAGGTTTAAATCGGGCTATATTATAATACTATATAGTGTAGTATTGACACATCAAAATTTCCGCTAAAATAATAGATTTTCCCGTGATTTTATTTTTTTTGGTTCTATCTTTACTGCAGTAACCACCTCGGGTATCTTATTAAGTGCCGAAATTAGGCTTTCAAGGTCATTTTCGTCTATATAATTTTTTATTAAAATAAAATAATCGGCCTCCCGCATTTCGGGCACAAGGTAACCCTCTGAGCCCTTATTACCAATAAAAATAAAATCTGTTTCGGTGGTTTCCCAGCTATATTGGTAAATAGAGAATAAAAGTTCGCTTCCGCCGGGCCCGATATCGAGTTTTAAGTCCTCCTTGCGCACAAAATTAAAGTTTAAACTTTTGTTGATTAAGTAACAAATGCGGTAATCTTTAAGCGATGTAGTGAGCGCAATTAATATAAAATCAAAATCGATCTCAAACTTTAAATTTTTCCTGTTCAAAATCATTACTTTTACGGCGTTAAAATTACTAATCCAAACCTTTGCATTAAAATATTGTTCTGTTAATTATGCGAAGTTTTTAGGTTTGATATTTAACATAATTTATTTTTCTTTGCACTGAAAATTTATTAATCATTAAACTATTAAGACTATGTCTGATATCGCTTCAAGAGTAAAAGCTATTATCGTGGAAAAACTGGGTGTTGACGAAAGTGAAGTTACACCAGAAGCAAGCTTCACCAACGATCTTGGTGCGGACTCTTTAGACACCGTGGAATTAATCATGGAGTTTGAAAAAGAATTTAACGTTGCAATTCCTGACGATCAGGCCGAAACTATCGGTACAGTTGGCCAGGCGGTTGCTTATCTTGAGAAAAACGTTAAATAAGCTCCTCTTAAAACTGTTAAATGGAGTTTAAAAGAGTTGTAGTAACCGGGCTTGGAGCGCTTACTCCAATTGGTAACACCGTTTCTGAATATTGGAACGGTTTGATCAATGGGGTAAGCGGCGCTGCCTTTATCAAGAGTTTTGACGTCTCGAAGTTCAAAACCAAATTTGCCTGCGAAGTAAAGAATTTTGACGCGGAAGGTTTCCTGGGCCGAAAAGAGGCCCGTAAGCTCGATCCGTTTGTGCAATATGCTTTGTTCTCTACAGAAGAAGCGGTTAAGGATGCCGGATTAGATTTTGAAAAACTGGATACCAGCCGTATTGGCGTTATCTGGGGGTCGGGCATTGGCGGTTTAAAAACGTTTTTGGATGAAGTGGTAAACTTTGCCAAAGGTGATGGTACCCCTAAATTCAACCCGTTTTTTATCCCAAAAATGATTGCCGACATAGCGCCGGGCCATATCTCTATTAAATATGGTTTGCGCGGGCCAAACTTTACAACAGTTTCGGCATGTGCTTCATCAAATAACTCGCTTATTGATGCCTTTAATTACCTGCGCCTTGGTAAAGCAAATATGTTTATCACCGGTGGGTCCGAAGCTATCATAAACGAGGCCGGTATTGGCGGTTTTAATGCAATGCACGCTTTAAGTACACGTAACGATGACCCATCAACTGCGTCGCGCCCGTTCGATCTGGACCGCGATGGTTTTGTTGCCGGCGAAGGTGCGGGTACCATCATTTTAGAAGAATTGGGCCACGCCATAAAACGCGGTGCTAAAATTTATGCTGAAATGGTTGGCGGCGGCATGAGCGCTGATGCTTACCACATGACTGCTCCGCATCCGGATGGATTGGGTGCATCGCTGGTAATGAAGGCTGCTTTAGAAGACGCTGGTTTAACCCCGCTGGATGTTGATTATGTGAATGTACACGGTACATCTACCCCAATTGGCGATCCGCAGGAAGTAAAAGCCATACAGGATGCCTTTGGCGATAGGGTATTTGATATCAACATCAGCTCAACAAAATCAATGACAGGCCATTTACTTGGTGCTGCGGGTGCTGTTGAAGCAATTGCATCTATTTTGGCGCTGAAAAATGGTATCATACCGCCAACCATCAACCACTTTACCGATGACCCTGCCTTTGATCCACGGATCAACTTTACATTTAACACCGCGCAAAAACGCGAAGTAAATGTAGTGCAAAGCAACGGCTTTGGTTTTGGTGGCCATAATGCATCAGTGATATTTAAAAGATACCAGCAATAATCTCGTTGGATGCCACTTAGCCGCTTCTACAAGCTATACATTTCCCCTAATAGAAAATACGTTAAGGTTTTAAAGAATTTGCTCGGTTTTGTGCCGGGCAATTTATCTTTATACCGGTTGGCTTTCAGGCATAAATCGGTTGCGCAAAACATCAAAAAGGGCGTAAAAAACAGTAACGAACGCCTGGAATTTTTAGGCGATGCCGTATTGGGCAGCGTAGTAGCCGAAGTGCTTTTTAAACTTTACCCATACGAAGACGAAGGTTTTTTGACGGAACTGCGATCGAAAATTGTAAGCCGTGTTAACCTTAACGCCCTCGGCAAAAAACTTGGTTTTGATAAACTGATAGAGTTTGATACCAAAATATTAAACTCGGGCAGGCAAGGCTCGCTGCTCGGTGATGCCTTTGAAGCGCTTATTGGCGCTGTTTACCTGGATAAGGGTTACGATTTTACCCGTAATTTTTTGGTGAACCATATCATCAAATCACACATCGATATCCACAAGTTGGAGCAAACCGAAACTAACTTTAAAAGCAAACTAATAGAGTGGTGCCAACGCCATGGTAAAGACATTAGCTTTGATGTAGTGATAAACCAGGATGGCGAAAGCGCCAAGCTTTTCACCATTCATGCTATTGTAGATGGTGAGGTGATGGGCTCGGGGAAGGAATTCAGTAAGAAAAACGCCGAGAAATTAGCTGCTGAAAAAGCTTGTGCGGCTTTGATGATATAGGGATGGTTCTTTAATCACTGAGTGTAGAACATTTGAAAAGCTTTTACCTTTCGCTTTCAGCTTTCCTCACGGTTTCTTGATCTTAATGTCGCCCGGCCCGCCCAAAGATACCGGAGCGTTTACTTTGGGCAACGGTTTATAGTTGTCGCCACTTCGCTTATAATACTGGTAGTTTGTACTTATGTGTTTCATTAGGTCATAATCGGCCCATATTTTTAAATCTTCGTAAGAGGGGCGCCAAAAGCCCATGAATTTTTGTACTTCTACCGAATCTTTTAAGCCGGTTACGCGCATAACCAACGTTGCATTGTAGCGCCGGTCGACCTCGGTGGCTTCCAATTCGCGTTTGGCAAACGTGGCAAAACGCCTTGCACGCCCTGGGTTTTTACCAAACAATTCGTAAAAGCCCGTTAGCGGCGATGTAAGGAAAGATAAGGCAGGCGGTTTTCCATTATAAAAAGTACCCTTGCTTTTGTATACGCCCATTATCTCCTTCAGTTCCTGCCGCTTTGTTTGGCCGGTAATACGCACTTCCGCCAGCTTAAATTCGGGTTGCATGTACACAACCATGCCAAAGCCCTCGTACTCCTGCTTTTGTACAGTATAATCGCTCTTGGTAAACTGCAGCGTATCGCCTTTGTTTGCGCTGATGGTATAGTTGCCCAGTTCGTCGGTAGTAATGGTATTACGGGTTTTTAGGTTGGTTACCAAAACACCGGGCAGCCGGTCATTAGATATTTTGCGGTAGGTGGTGCCTTTTGCCTCCTGCGCTGTAGCGTGTAGCCGGCATATCAGTAAAAAAAATAAGGTACAGGCTAAGAGGCGCTTCAATGGCATAAATATTTATACTACAAACTTATAGCTTAAAAACGATTTGAAATGTGAAAAAGTGTTAAACGTAACATTCTAAAGACTAAACACTAAATCCTAAAAGAAGAAAATGTGGCTTAGTGAAATTTAAAAAGCATAGCATTTGCGTTCGTCTCAAATCTCATATCTCAATTCTCACATCTCTTCTAAAAATCCTATCTTTGCGCATGATAAAATCCATGACAGGGTATGGAATTGCCAGCTTCGACTCGGGCAGAACAAAATATACCGTCGAAATTAAATCCCTGAACAGCAAATTTTTAGAACTCTCCTTACGCTTACCAAAGGTATTTTCTGATAAAGAGTTTCAGTTGCGCAACGATTGCAGCAAGCAAATTGAACGCGGTAAAGTGAATTTATCCATCAATGCCGAGCAGGCCGATGCCGCAGAAGCTAAAGCCGCAGGCATAGATCGTGCCCTGCTTAAACACTACTACAACCAGCTAAAATCGGTAAGCGATGAGTTGAACGAACCAGGCGGCAACCTGTTGCAATTAGCCCTTGGCTTGCCCGACGTGGTGAAGTTTGCAGAAGATACCGTATCTGACGATGAATGGAAACTGGTAGAGAAGACCTTTAACCAGGCTATGGCCGCTTTTCAGCAGTTCCGTAGCGATGAGGGCAACGTGCTGGAGCAGGATATTAAAATGCGCATTGGCATTATTCTGAAAAACCTGGAACTTGTGGAGATTGAAGAACCAAAACGCGTACCCGTTATCCGCGAACGCCTGAACCAGTTTTTGAGCGAGGCCGTTGGCAGCGAAAGCGTAGACAAGAACCGCTTTGAGCAGGAACTGATATACTTTATTGATAAACTGGATATCACCGAAGAGAAAATAAGGCTTAAGGCCCACTGCGATTACTTTATAGAAACATTAAAGAATGCCGACGCAAACGGTAAAAAGCTTGGTTTTATATCGCAGGAGATAGGCCGCGAAATAAACACCCTCGGCTCCAAAGCCAACGATGCCAATATGCAAAAGCTGGTAGTGGGGATGAAGGAAGAGCTTGAGAAAATAAAAGAACAATTACTAAATGTATTATAGTCATTGAATCATTGGGTCATTAAGTCATTATTATATGGCGTGTGGCCCAATGACCCAATGACCCAATGACTCAATGATTCAATGACCAAAGAAGGTAAACTCGTTATATTTTCGGCACCATCGGGTGCAGGTAAAACTACTATAGTACACCACCTGCTTGGCCACATACCAAATTTGGAGTTTTCCATATCGGCTACTACCCGGACCCCGCGCGGCGATGAGCAGAATGGGAAAGACTACTATTTTATTAGCCTGCCCGAGTTTACGCACCGCATTGCCAAAAAGCAGTTTGTAGAATTTGAAGAAGTTTACACCGGCACATTTTACGGCACCCTGCGCACCGAAATTGAGCGTATTTGGGCAAAAGGAAAAACGGTTATTTTTGATATCGACGTGGAAGGCGGGCTTCACCTTAAGCGTAAGTATGACGGGCAGGCACTTGCTATATTTGTACAGCCCCCATCATTGGAGGTTTTAAAGGAGCGCCTCACCGGCCGCGGCACCGATAGCGCCGAAAAACTGCAGGAACGCTTCGAAAAAGCGGAAAAAGAACTAAACTACGCCCCGCAATTTGATATTATCCTCAAAAATTACGATCTTGAAACGGCTTGCACAGAGGCGGAGAAATTGGTGAAGGACTTTATTGCCAGTTAGCAGTTCGCTGTGGGCAGTTGGCAGTTAGCTTATCATAATGGGTACTTATAAGGATTTGCTGTTATATAAGAAAAGCTTCAGTCTGGCAATGGAAATCTTTTTAATTACAAAATCATTTCCCAAGGAGGAACGATATTCATTAACTGATCAAATTAGAAGATCTTCCCGCTCCGTTAATATATGCTCTATTGAGGCTTACCGGAAACGAAGATATCTAAATCATTTCGTAAGCAAGTTGACTGACGCTGATATGGAAAACAGCGAAACTCAAGGATGGTTGGAATTTTCCCTGGCATGCGAATATATTAATATAGAAGTTTACGAAAAGCTATTATCGCTGTCGGGCGAAGTAGGACGAATTCTACAGTATATGATGGATAATCCTGACAAATTTGGCGCAGGGTAATATTACTGAAAACTGCTAACTGAAATGGTAACTGCCAACCGCACACTGAAAACTGCCAACTGATGAAAATAGGTTTACTATTCGGTTCGTTCAATCCCATACACATAGGGCATTTAATAATTGCCAACTACATGGCCAACCATACCGCGCTGGATAAGGTTTGGCTGGTGGTATCGCCCCAAAACCCGTTAAAAAAATACGGCGACCTCATCAACACCTACGACCGGCTGGAAATGGCGAAACTGGCAACAGATAACGCCACCAACATTGCCGTAAGCGATGTGGAGCTAAAACTCCCGCAACCGTCCTACACTATTGATACCCTTACCCATTTAAAAGAAAAATACCCCGAGCACGAGTTTGCATTGATAATGGGATCTGATAACCTGGGCACGCTGCATAAGTGGAAAAATTACCGCCTCATCCTGCGCGATTACCGCATATTTGTGTACCCCCGCCCCGGATATGAGAATGCCGAATTTGCATCGCATCCCTCCGTTACCATCACCATGACACCACAGATGGAACTTTCTGCCACCTTCATCCGTAAATCCATCGCCGAAAAAAAGAACGTGCAATATTTTGTGCCCGATGCAGTTTTGAATTTTATAGAGAGCAAGGGTTTGTATAAAGTGTAAAGTTATGGATGCATTAAAAATTTCGAAGGAAGAACTAAACGAAATATTAAACAAGTTTCCAGATAAAATCATCTTGGAGGATTTTATTGAAAGCATTATCATCCATGCTAAAATCGAGAGAGGGCTTGATGAACTTGAACGAGGCGATGGGATGGATTGGGTGGATGTAAAAAAGGAAATGGACAAATGGTGACCATTATGACAACAACGTATAGATAATGCAATCAATATTAAAGAGAATATTCTTGTTAATCTCGCTTTTATTAGCAACAAAACTCTGCGTAGCACAAAAGTCTGACCGTGATAAAATCTACTGGACTGCCCTTGAGCAATATGTAATCTCTATTGAGTCTGAGAGCTCCGACACTACCGATAGTTATAGTTATCGTAGCGGAAACAAAATATACCTGGAGAAACCTTTTTATATAGATAGCATACCTCCCCAAATAGGGAGGCATAAAATCATTCTTATTACGAGAGATACTCAGCGAGTGTTGTACGAAGACCACAACAACAAACTGATTCATACCAGAATTTCCCCGTTAACGATAAAAGACGAAAAGCTATTTATTACGATAACGCCGTACCATGGCACGTTTAAAAAGAAGCAATATTTTTTGGGCGCTTCTGATGGTGTGACGATTTACTTTAAGTTTGACTGTAATAAAAAGAAATACGTTTTTGATAGAATAGAAAATTGGGCCATATAATAATATGAGCGAAAAAACAATCCTTAAACTGCAATTACCTACCGACCCGCTTTGGGTGAAAAATGTTGTGGAAAGCAACATAGAAGAACTGCTTACCGACCACGCTTACTGCGAGCAAAAGGCCGCTACCAATGCTATTACCCTTATCGTTCAAAACCCTAACCTGAGCGATGTGGTGCAGGAAATGATTGCCCTGGCACAGGAAGAGATGGAGCATTTTAAACGCGTACACGATATCCTGTTGCAACGAGGCTTCACCCTTGGCAAAGAGCGCAAGGATAATTATGTAAATGAGTTACGCAAGTTCATCATCGTCGGCGGTGGGCGCGAAGCGCAACTGATCGACCGGCTGCTGTTTTCGGCCATGATAGAGGCCCGCAGTTGCGAACGTTTTAAAGTACTCTCCGAAAACATCAACGATACCGCCCTCTCCGAATTTTATTATGAACTGATGGTGAGCGAGGCTACCCACTATGCCATGTTTATCCGGCTGGCCAAAAAACATGCCGTTGAAATTGATGTAGAAAAACGCTGGAAAGAATTCCTCGATTTTGAAGCACAGGTAATACAAAATTACGGCAAAGGCGAAACTATCCACGGGTAACCGCTTCGTTCAGGTTAAAATTGAATTTAATCCTGCCAGGCAGTTAGTTTCCCGTTATCAAAATAATAATATTCGGTCTTTTCGTTTTCTTTGTTATACACCCACTGTTCGTGCGTACTATAGGCGGTTACTGTTCTGTTTACTTCATCCGGCTTCCCAATTACTTCTGTTACCATTTTTGGACTCATCCCCATCCTTATAGTGCCATTGAATACATCTGTACCATATCTCAATCCATATTTCTTTATCAGCTGAGCTTTGGTTGGTTTTGCAGCAAACTCTTCTTTCTGCTTTAATATCGCAGCTTCTTTTGCGGCAGCTATCCATCTGTCTTTGAATTCTCGCAGTGCCACCGTTTCGGTAATATATAATTCTGATATGTAGCCCGTTTGGGACCCGGATGTAACTTTCCAATAATTATCCAAATAGCCTATAATTTCTATTTCGTCCGACTTATAGACCTTGAATTTTGGTGACCCAAACGCACTTGGTTTATCTTTAACTACACCATCATCGGTCATTGTATAAGTAAACGTTTGTGCCTTCGCCAAAAGGCCGATACATATTAAGAACATAGTTGCCAGTACTTTCATTGTGATGATTGGGTTTTGTGTTGACATTGTATTTGAATACAATATAGAAAATCTCTAAATTTAATTGGGGTTGTTTGAATTATTTCTTCATCATTTCCAACTGCTTCAGGCGACCTGAAAAGCACTTTGCTGATCAGGCTATAATCCCCACCACATCCTGCAGGTAATTATCCATCATCTCAATATCCACAATATCATTCATATACCCGATATGCATATCCGGGCGTATGATGAGCGTTTTGCGCTGCCCGGGGCGAATCTCGAACCGATCAAGTATATGCTGGTTTTTATCAGAGGGCGGCAGATGGAAAAAGTTGAGGGTTAAATTATATTTCTGGGTGATCCATTTAGCCAGTGTAAACAGGTAGTTCTCCTGTATAATGCCGATGGTGATGAGCGTAAAACCCGGCTTGCTGCACCAGGCGTGGATATCGGTTTTTTCCTGCTTTTTCTCGTCAAAAATTTCGAGGTAGGGGAGCCTGTCGCCGGCTTTGAGCTGGGAGTTATGGCTCAGGTGCAGGTTGAGTTTGCTATCGCGGTAGTTGATGCCGGTTTGCGATATGCGGTTAAAAAACTCCGTTCGGAATTTCTCGTTTTTCCATATCAAATTGAGCGCAAAGGGCATGGCAAATTGTTTTACCAGGTTGCCAAACATGCTGCGGGATGTAATAAGGCTAAACATACGGTCGGTTGTCTTCAGCAGGTCTTTGGCTACGGGCATGCGCTCTTCTGCGTAGCTTTTAAGGATGCCTGGAGCCATTTGGCCGGTAACCACCCCTGCCAGTTTCCAGGCAAGGTTGTAAGCATCCTGTAGCCCCGTATTCATCCCCTGCCCGCCAACCGGCGAATGGATATGTGCGGCATCTCCAATCAAAAAGCAGTTGCCATCGTTAAACGTATCTGCCATGCGATGATGCAACTTAAACAACGTAAACCAGTTGTTTTGTAATACCTCGATATGCTGCCCCGTTAGTTTCCGCAGCCCGGGTAGGATATCTTCCAATTTTAGATCCTCTTTATCCTCAAACTCATCGGGTATGCTGGCCACAATGCGTAAACCCTGCTCGCCCGGCAATGGGAAAAAGCCGGCGAAGTTTTTGCGCGACATAAATAACTGTACATAGTTTGTACTAAAGTTCCCCGTTATCTTCACATCAGCCAGGTAAAACTTGTGCTGGTAAGTATCGCCGGTAAAGGGGATGCCCAACTGCTTGCGCACAATG
>NZ_CAMLOV010000114.1 GCF_946481715.1 uncultured Mucilaginibacter sp.
TATTTTGTTGTGGCCTGCAGTTGTGGGCCTGGCACACCTTATTGGCCAAAAGAGACCCGCATGGGCCATTTGGGGAGCATCACTGGTATTGTTTGGTTTGTTTGCCCGCACCTTCCATGCCGGGGCAGACCATATGGCCTTCCAAATAGCCGGAACGCAGAATGTAAAATTGGCAACGCAAATTGTGGCAGATTCTTACGGCGCTTTCCATGTTGCCCATTTACTGTCCGGTACCATCATGTTTGGTTGGATGGTGCTTGCTGTTGGCGCATACCTTTCGGGCGTGCTGAATATCTACCGCTCCATAGCTTTAGGGCTCATGTCCATACTGATGATGGGCATATTAAAAGGCACATCCTATACTTCGGTTGCAGCAGCAGTCGGGTTATGCATTGCCTTAGTGCCCCTCGGTATAAAAATGCTTAACCAGGGCAGCAGCCTCAGCCCAAAAAGCAAATTGATATGGGCGGGCATTATTACCGGGTTGCTTATTTTGCTTTACCTTTTTGGGGAAGCGGGATAAATCTACCTGCCGTATCCCTCGCTCCTTTCCAAAAGCAGGACCGTTCAAAGTTGATTCTTACTTTATTTCCTGTTTGCTGTAATAATACTTTCCCTGGTGATACTCATTGTAAAAATGAGAACATGGATACTTTATTAACCCCGGCGCGGCGGGTATGCCCGCCAAAATATAACCGGGTAGCTTGTGCATTCCTGCTGCTTGCTGCGATTGTTTTACTAATTTTAAAGGACTGGCAAAACGGTTTTTGTATGCTGGGTATCAGTTTAATTGTCGCCCCTTTTTACAACCGCTATACCCCGGCCAAACGCCCGCTGTGGCAGCGCAACTGGCTTATTGTACACCTTACTATTTTATTTGCGGCGATGCTATACCTTATTATATCTAAACTTTAATTGGAAGAGCAAGAGTTTTTAGCGCAGGTAAAGCAATGCCACGGGCTTATCTTAAAACTGATAGCCCTGTACGCCTATTCGCTTAGTGACCGAAACGACCTGTACCAGGAGATTCTGCTAAATGCCTGGAAAGGAAGGGCGGGCTTTCGTAAAGAAGCAAAATTTAGTACCTGGCTGTACCAGGTGGCCATCAATACCATATTTACCGCCAACCGTAAAACAAAAACCATCAGCTACTCGGATGCTATGGAGGATTTTATTATCCCCGTAGTGCCGCAAACCGAACAAAAAGAGGATGTGCAGCGCCTGTACGCCGCCATAAGGCAGCTTACAGCCGTAGACCGTGTGGTAATTACCATGCACCTGGAGGGATATGATAACCCCGAAATTGCCGATGTGCTGGGCATTAAAGCCAACTATATTGGCGTGAAGCTGCACCGGGTAAAAAACCAATTACAAACCATTTTAAAACAAAACTAAGCCATGGATATGGAACAAGTGTGGAAAGGGCATCAGGCTGAAACCGGTGGCTTGCCAAACCTACAAAACATAGGGCAGCTAAAGCCAGCTAATCAAAATAGCCCCTTAAAAAAAATGAAAAAGCTATTGGCCCAAAATATGGTTGGCGTGGCGCTTTGCGTTTGCCTGTATGTTGCCGTTATTTCCTTTTTTAGTTTTTGGGAAATACGTGTATTGACAGGTATCACCCTTCTATTTACCCTTTGGGCCTTAGCTACAGCCTGGCAGCTTTACCGCTCGGTTAATGATAATGTGCTTGCCAACAATTTACTGGCCGAGCTTAAACGTAACCGGGATGCGCTGGGCGCGTGGATGCGGATACAAATGCGGGTTGCAGTATTCATTTATCCTTTTAGTGCGGCTGGTGGCTATTTATGGGGTGGCGTACTGGGTTCGGGCAAAAGTGTATCGGTTTTTATGGACAAGCCAATAGCCGTGTGGATATTAATAGCCTGTATAATTATACTAACGCCGCTGGGCTACCTTGTGGGCAAATGGATGCTTAAAAAAACGTTTGGTAAGGTAATTACACAGCTGGACGAAAACATAGCAAGCCTATCGGAAGATGCCGGGTAAGCGGGTCTCCGTTCCGCTACAATTAAATGATCATCTACTTATCAACCACCGGCTCATAATCTACCGGCAACAATTCGGCTATGCGGTATCGGCCCCAAAAGCCTTCAAAAATCACATCAGCAGGGTTAATAAAGATGCCATTGCTGTCAAAAAAAGCATAAGGCCCGTTTATGTTAAGGATTGTCCCCCGGGCGCTTTTAGTATATTTCACATACAATATATCCGATATACCAATCGCATATACGCCGGGTAATTCGGTAGGGTGCAAAAATTCTGACGGTTTTATAGGCTTTTTCGATAACGTTTCTATAAACTTATTACCGTTTCCATTTAGGCCCCCCGGGAAATATTTGGGGTTTGGTTTCCTGGTTAACCGGTAAACAACAAAACCTGCCTGCTCTGCACTATCGGCCAATAACATTCTTAAAAAATGCATGCTCGACCCTTCGTACATCTCTTTACGCCTTTTTTGCCAGCGCCGTTTTTGCGAAAGCGAGCCGGGCAAATCCTGAAACAAAGATGAACCTTCGAAATAAAGCATGCCGGTACGGTAACTTTTATCGAAGTTTTTTAACAGGTATTTAATTTTATAACCTAAGTACTTATTTTCTACCTCCAGGAAATCGTTAGCCGAGCCTGTGAGTTTAAGCGAGTCTTTGTCGTAATCAAGCGTAAGCGGGTCGGAGTTGGTGATCTTTGTATCTTCGGCAGCCGTAGATGTACCAATAAATTCGGTTTTAAACCTTCGATAGTTGGCCTCCCAATCGTTACTGGCATCTACGGTTACTTCCTTTAATTCCTTTGTTTTGGGCGTAAGTTTAATTTCACCCAAGCTGATCTGCTCGTTGCCGGCCATTACCTTTTGGCGGTAAGTATCAAATCCCACAACAGATACTACAAACTCGTACTGCCCCGGCTTTACATAGTAAAGGCTGAAAGTACCATCGTCGGCCGTTTTGCTGCCCACCGTGGCGTTACTTAAGAATACGCTGGCGCTTGGCACCGGTTTACTATCAACAGCGTTTATAACCTTCCCGGTGATGCTTACCTGCGCAAAACAAGCAAACGGCAACAACAGGAAAAATAGTAAGTAGTATTTCATTAGGTGTAGTTTATAACAAATAGTGATAGCGGGCTAATATCGTTACTTTATAGCATTTTATTTAACTTGCACACTTAGGAGTAGTCGTTTAGCTATGTACAAACCCATCTTAGTTGCCTTATTAATCTTCGTAAGCGGCCTGGAAACGCTGGCACAAACAAGTGCCGAAAAAAAGGCGATTTATTTGTCTGTGCTATCTAAACTGGATAATGAACAGGTCAAACTTCAGTACTTTACCCTTTACCCCACCGTTACCGCCGACCTGTTAAGCAGCTTCAACTTCGAACATCCAAATAAGTACCTGAGGGATACCAGTAACTTTCATTTGGAAGCGGGCTTCAGGCAGTTTTTGAATACCATAAAGAAGCAGGATATTAAGGATGCTACTTTCAATATCGATTTTAAAGGCAAAAAGTTCCGGAAGCTTGAATTGGTACCGCGTAGCCGCACGGCTACGCTTGTACTTTCGCCAATTGTAATTTCCAAAGACGCTGTTTATGCTGTCTGCTCTTATATTTTCATTACTAAGCCCGGGGCTGCACTAACGGTTCCTGTTGTTAGTTTCTTAAAACGCGCAGAAAGAAACTGGGTTGTGGTAGAACAAATCAAAGTTCAATAATAAAGGCGTACTGCGGCCCAAACACTTCTATTAATATCTCCAGCTTTTCAAATCTGCCCCTTTTGGCGCACGGCCGGCAATTTCTGCAACCCACCGTTTTATAAACATTTGGTGGTAGCGCAGGCGGCTTATGTAATTTGGCTGTGTATGGTCGCCGTTCCAGCAATGCTCGGCGCGGTCGCCGTAATCTACCTGGCAGTTACACGCAGGGTTGCTTAGTTTTTTCAGCATATCCTCGGCGGTGTAAACGGCATTGTTGAGGTAGTAGGTATCCATATCGCCAACGTAGATATGGATCTTCCCTTTTAGCTTTTCGCCAATTTTTGGCCAGTCGCGTTTGATAATATGGGTAAGGTCGAAATTTTCTTTCCAGTAATTGGCAACGCTGGTATCAATGGCGCCGGTGTATTTATCAAAAATACGTTTGGGGTAACCATCCTTGTCCATCGGCGAATAAACCGCTTCCCAAATATCAAACTGGTCGCCGCTGCGGCTGCGGGTGCCCAGGGCCAGTTCGCGCTGGTTTATCTCTTTTAAGGTAGCCTGTACATGGCCCAGGTAATCGCGCTCGCCAGGGCGGGGTGTTTTCTTGAAATCGCTTTCGGGGTAAAAGGCATTCTTATCCTCGTAAATGTTCATGGTGGTATAATGGTGAAAATCTACCGGGTCGGGGCAGGCGGCGTAGCTGCCGTTGTATTCATCCGGGTAAAAAACCTGCACTGCCAGCGCTTCCCAGCCACCGGTCGATCCGCCATACATAAACCTCGCCCAGCCCTTGCCAATACCCCTAAAGCGCTTCTCTATTTCAGGTATCAATTCATAGGTAATGGCATCGCCATAAGGCCCAAGGTTAGCAGAATTCACCGCGTACGAATCATCGTAATAAGGGTTGGCATGCTGTATCTCCACGGCAAGCACCCGCGGGAATTTAGGGCCGGTCCATTGCTTGTAAAAATCATAGGCTTCCTGCTGTACAATTTTATTATAACCTGTTATATGGAACCTCGCGGATGTATCGGGTTTCAAATCGGCATCAGGGGCTTCGGTACGGAAACCTTCAAAATCTGCCGGGAAATGCCCGTGGAATATCGCCAGCGGGTATTTTACTTTAGGGTGCTCCTCAAAGCCACCCGGCAGCAAAATATTAGCGCCAAGGTACATCGGCCTGCCCCAAAACTCGGTGAGCATTTTACTTTGTATCCGGATGTGTTTGATGTATTTGGTATCGGCTGGCAATGCAATCGGCGGGATGATCTTGCTGATGGTTAAGGCGATCTCGTTATTGGCCAACGGGTTGATATGGATCTTTACCGGTTGCGAATAGATATTGCCCGGCGCAATGTTCCAATGCTGGCCCTCGCCCCTGTCCATCGGCAGCTTTACCGTTTGCCCGGTTTTTAAATGGAAAGTTTCGTATTTGTGCAGCAATACCTGTACGTAATAATCCCCGGCGGGGATATCCTTCAAACGCTCCACCGGGTAGCCGAAGGCCTGCACATCAACCGAGCGGCTGGTACCGGGCTGCCAGCCTTCTACATCTACACCAAAAACCTGTTGGGTTTGCAAATTATCGCCTATCTGGAAACGCGGCTCGGCACTGTTGTTATTTGATAACAGCAACAGCAGGCGGCCATCCAGCGCGCCTTCTTTCAACGCCGGGTCGATAGTAACACGAAAGGTTTGAGCATAGCCGGGGATAGAGAACAGTAACAGCAGGTAAAGCAGCTTTTTCATGGATGAGTTTTAACCAAATATAATAAATGCAGGGGCTGTTAAACCTTTCGCTTTAAAAATATTCCTACAGATATATACACACAACAATATGAAACGAATTCTATCTATTTTATGCCTGGCAATCGTAGTATTGACCGCATCATCCTGCGTAAAGGAAAACACCGTAGCACCCAATAATAACCTTACCATCCTTACCAGCGTAAGCACCGGCGGATGGAGCACACTGGATAACGGCAAAACCTGGAAACAGGCCATCAGCGTACCCGAGCTGGACAGCTATGCCAACGACAACGCCGGCGTACTGGTTTACCTGTCGTTCACCAACGGCGTTTACGAACAGATCCCCGAAGTTTTTAATGGCGTAAGCTATAGCTACATCCACGAGCGTGGCCGGCTTACCATTTACGCCCAGGCTTACGATGGCAACCTAACCACCCCAAACCCGGGTAGTGGTAATGTAAAGATCGTGCTTGTTGATTCTAATCAATAAGCGCCCTTCAATCTTCCTCGCGGAAGGTTTCTACATATATGTTCTATAAATTTTCAAAAAAGGAAAAGGCACCGGTTGGGTGCCTTTTTTTATGCAGATCGTTTTTGCGGGTTGGTGCCGGTGGTAGCCTAAAAAATGCCAATAATGGCTCGTACCCACAAAACACTTTTTATCAAAGAAAAACACCGAGAAACCTCCGATTTTCGCGGATTTTCGAAACAGGCAATTTACCTGTACGAAACTGTGCGAACTTGTACGAAACTGTGCGAAACTGTACGAACTTGTACGAATCTTCGAAAATTTGTACGAACTGTACGAAGTTGTACGAACTGTACGATTCGTACAACCCGTACAGTTATTATCCTGAATAGGGTTTATATATTGTGCTTGATCCTACCGTATATTTATAGAAAAGGAAGCCGTTTTTATTTCTCCATCTGCTCAATCACAGCCTGCGTTACGCCGGTGTAAGAAAAACCGCCATCGTGGAACAGGTTCTGCATGGTAACCATACGGGTTAAGTCGCTAAACAGGGTTACCACGTAGTCGGCGCACTGGTCGGCATCAGCGTTGCCAAGCGGGCTCATCTTTTCAGCGTAGTTTACAAAACCGTCGAAGCCCTTTACACCATTACCTGCAGTAGTGCGGGTTGGCGATTGCGAAATGGTATTTACCCGTACGTGTTTTTTAACACCATATTGGTAGCCAAAGTTGCGGGCAATGCTTTCCAGATAAGCCTTATTATCAGCCATATCGTTATAATCAGGGAACACGCGCTGTGCGGCAATATAGGTTAATGCCAGTATCGAACCCCACTCGTTAACAGCATCAAGCTTCATAGCAATCTGCATAACGCGGTGAAAGCTAAGTGCCGATATATCAAAACCTTTGTGGGTAAATTCGTAGTTATTTTCGGTATAGTGGATGTTTTTGCGCACGTTTACGCTCATCCCAATCGAGTGAAGTATAAAATCAACACCGCCGCCAAAATGCTCCATGCTTTTGGTAATGAGGTTGGTAACATCCTCATTGCTGGTTACGTCAGCGGGGATAACAGGGGCATTACATTCCTCTGCAAGTTTATTTAGTTCGCCCATGCGCAGTGCAAGCGGCGAGTTGGTTAAAACTATTTCGGCACCTTCTGCAACGCAGCGCTGAGCCACTTTCCAGGCTATCGATTGCTCGTTAAGCGCCCCGAAAATAATTCCTTTTTTACCTTTTAATAAATTGTAAGCCATTGTTCGTTGGTTTTTATAATGCGGCAAAGTTATGTTTTTTTGTTGGAAAAGGTTAGTAGAAGTTAGAGGGGTTAGAAAGGTTGTAAAAGTTGGAAGGTTGGGAAAATGCCCTCACCAAAGTAACTGTTTAAAAATTCTTTTAATTCCTTAAAATTCGAGTTCAGATAATAATGGCGATGCCTTTGGCCCGGGCTATACGCTGCAACTCCTCATTCCGCGCTGCTGATAGAAGCAGCACTTCATTCCGGGGTTTCCGCTGCTATCCCTATCGCAGCATTCGGGCTTCGGTATATACTCACGGTTAAAACAAATTCGGCTCCCCTTCAGGGGGTAGGGGGACCAAGCAATTCCCGCGCATTTTGCAAAGCACTCTCGCCTGGCTTGTCCCCGCTCAGCATTTTAGCAATTTCTAAAACACGCTCTTCATCGCTTAGTTTTTTGATGCGGGTTTTGGTAGCTACATCTGTATCGTCTTTATAAACAAAATAGTGGCTATTGCCTTTGCCTGCAATTTGCGGTAGGTGGGTTATGGTAATTACCTGCAGGTTTTGCGCCAGGCGTTCCATCACCTGCCCTACCTTGTTGGCTACTTCGCCGCTTACACCTGTATCAATCTCATCAAAAATAATGGTTGGTAAAGCAGTATACTCCGCAATAATAGATTTGATACTCAACATCAACCTGCTCAACTCACCGCCGGATGCAACTTTGCCCATATCGGCCAGTGCATGCCCTTTGTTAGCGGAGAACATAAATTTTATACTATCCACCCCGGTTTTGCCAAGCTCGGTCAGTAGCGCCTGTTCTATCTCTAATCCCGAGTTACCCATACCCATTTCGGTAAGGTTGGCCAGCACTTTTTGAATGATCACCGGGATAGCCTTTTTACGGTTGGCAGATAATTCGGCCGCCAATTTTTCAAGCTCTTGTTGTGCGGCGGCAATTTGTTTCTGGAGTTTTTCCACGGCTTCGTCGCCGAAAACAGCTTGAGCAATTTTTTCAGACAGTTCTGCCTGTATGGCCAGCAATTCGTCGTTGCTGTTTACACGGTGTTTCTTTTGCAGGTTATAAAGCAGGCTCAATCGTGTGTTTACTTCCTCCGCGCGGGCATCGTTGGTAATGGTGTGCTGCTCAATGATCTCTATCTCGGCTGCAATATCCTTTAACTCAATCAACGTGCTTTTCAACCGCTCGTGCAGTTCTTCTACCTCGTTATTATATTTCTCTACTACTGATAATTGCTGACCCGCTTCGCGCAAATGGGTAATAGCCGAGGTTTCGCCCTCGTGCATCAGAAAGTGTGCGCCCAGCAGGTTACGTTTTATTTCTTCGGCATTATTGAGGGCATATAGCTCTTTCTCCAATAATTCCTGTTCATCGGCGGCGATGCCTGCTTTCTCCAGTTCATCAAACTGAAACTGGTAGTAATCCAAATCGGCTTTGGCTTTATCGTTTTGGTCTATCAACTGCTGTAAAGCTGTTAGCGATTTGCGATAGGCTTTGTATTTTGTTTGATAATCGCTTAATAAGGCGTAATGCCCGGCAACGCCATCAACTACAAGCAATTGAAACTCCGGGTCGTTTATTTCCTGTGTGGCATGCTGCGAGTGGATATCGATGAGCTTCTCGCCGAATTGCTTTAGGAGCGTAAGGTTAACCGGCGTATCGTTAATAAAAGAACGCGACTTGCCATCACTCGATATTTCCCTCCGTAAAACAGTTTCGTCCTCGTGGTCGAGGTCGTTATCTTCAAAAAAGGAATTGAGGTGAAAGCCCGCTATTTTAAACGAACCTTCTATCACGCATTTTTTTTGCTGATTGAAAAAGTAACGGCTCTCGGCGCGTTGCCCCAATATCAGCGATAGTGCCCCTAATATGATGGATTTACCTGCGCCAGTTTCGCCGGTTAATATATTCAGGCCCTTATCAAATCTGATCTCCAGGTTATCTATCAGCGCGTAATTTTGTATGGTTAGCTTTTGAAGCATAAAAAAAGTACCCTCTTTTTTGAAAGTACTAAATTACAAAAAGTTACTAACCTGAGCGCTTTTTGCCCGTAAATGCTAAAAAAAATAGCGATGGGTATGAGACCCATCGCTATTTAAGTTCCATCGAAAAACTATTACGGTTTAACAGGTGAGTCTGGTGCTGTCGGCGCTTCCTTCACGTCGTTTTGATTGCTGTTGTTATTATCGTTATTATTGTCGTTGTCTTTATTATTGTCGTTATCGTTATCCCAGTCGTACCCTTTTCTACTGGCTTTGTACTCTTTCACTTTGGCCCTAAATTCGGGTGTGTTGGTGTAAGCCCTTAACTTGTCAGAAGCCTTCCTCAACAATTCTTTCTGTTTTTTAATTTCGGGGTTATCGGCATAGGCCCGCATTTGGTCGCCCAGTTTGCGCATTTCTTCCTGCTGCTGTTTTATAGCCGGATTGTTGTAGGCCTCCCGCATGCTATCGCTCATGGCACGTAGCTTGTCGCGCTTGGTAACAAACTCATCAGACTGGTAAAAACTTCTCATCTTCTCGCCCAATTGCCGCATTTCGGTAGTTTGCGCTTTTATGTCTGGCGAAAGTTTGCTTTGCAATTCGTCCTGGTATTTGCGATAGTTATCGTCGCGGTCGTCGTTATAATCGCTTTTGATGCCGTATTTGGCTTTTAATTTGGCGTTCAGGTCTTTAAAGTCGGCCGAGTTAAAGTATTTTTCTATCTTTTTACCCAGTACTTCCATTTGCTTGCCATACTGCTCCGCATTAGGATTACTGCTTATCGCCCCAAAGTCGGCACCCAGTTTAGATTGCTCCGCGGTTATGCGTTTAATACGATCGCTATTGTAAAAAGCATCTACCTCTTTACCATACTTATCCATCTGCGTACTGAAAGATTTAAACTTTTGGCTGTCGTAGTATTTACCTACAACCTCGGCATACCTGTTCACTTCGGCACTCAGCCTCTCAAGTTCCGGGTCTTTTAGCCCTTCGGTGTAGTAGGTACGGCCATTATCGTGGTAAGTAATGCGGTTAGTTGCACTGCTCCCGGCTTTATTCTTTTTAATGCTTTTTACGGTTGCCTTAGCGGCTTTTTTACGAGTAGTATCGGTAAAGAGGCTGTTAAAGTTGTTGATAACTTCTGCAGGTTTAACTGCGTTAACGGCTACTTTGCCGTTCTTAATTTCGGGGTTTAACCAGGCAATGCTGCTTAAGCTGCCGGCTAAAAGTAATATGGCAAGCACCAAATGGCGTATGTTGCCTATTTTTTGTTGTGTTTTCATGATGCGTTCAATTCGGGTTAATAAATAGGTTTTCTTTGTGCTGGCCGCCAGGGCCAGCTGCAGGTTGGCATGCCTGCTTTCTTCCAATTTTAGCAGGGCACGGGCGTATACTAGCGGGTTATTGGTAGTTTGCACCACCAGGTCGTCGCAGCAGTTTTCGCGCTCGGCGCTTATTAAACGGTTAATCATTTGGGCAAAGGGATTAAAGAACAATAAGGAATTTATTACCTGCTGCAGCAGGTTCACCAAATAATCGTTCCGTTTAATGTGGGCGAGTTCGTGCAGTAAAATTGCCTCTGTTTCGGCAACAGACAGGTTAGCAGATAAAGAAATTGGTAAAAGGATGATGGGCTTAAGGTAACCTATCATACAGGGGACATCAACAAGGGAGCTAAAATTCACCCTAACGTAACGGCGGATATTCAATCTTTCCGAAAAATCGTCAACCAGCCATTGCATGTCGCCCGAAGGCAACAGTGCTTTCTTAATACGGAACAGTTTTACTCTACAATAGCTTAACTTAAGCAGGTTTACCACTAAACCTGTTAAATAGAGGGCAGAAACGTAGGGCAAATAACCTGCTATAACATAATAATACCTGTCTGCCTGCGCTTTAAAGGGCGATAGCTGATTTACCAGCCCGGCTTTCGGCACAAAACCAGCGGGTGATACATTGGCTACCGGCGACCAGTTAAAGTTGCCCGCCTCGTTAAACAGGGTTACCATAAACCAAGCCGAAATACCCAGCATGGCCACCGCGGCCATGTTGTACTTTTTTATCGCCGATAGCGCGGGCGCACTGCTGAATCCCACGCGCAGCAGGAACCATATCAGCAACCCCTGCCATAACGAATGCAGAATGGCGATACCTAAAACCTGGCTTATGTTATAAAAAAGGCTTTCCATAATCTTTAAAATCCTAATTGGTAAATTCTAAATCCTAACCTCTAATTCCGAAATCCATTAATCTCTTTTATCAAACTGATCAAGGAAATTCTTAATAGCATCTATCTCATCTTTCGAAGCGCGGTGTTGTCCAAGTGCCTGGATAACCAGGTCGCTGGTGGAACCTTTAAAAACGGTGGATATAATCTTATCCAGTGCGCCCTGTTGCGCCTCGCCCCGGGTAATAACCGCCTTGTATAAATGCGTTTTGGCATCGGTGTTGCGCTCAACCAGGCCTTTTTCGTGCATTATTTGCATCAGTTTCAGGGTAGTGGTGTAACCCGATTCTTTGCTTTTGGCAAGTTCCTCGTGCACGTCGCGTACTGTGCATTCGCCCTTTTTCCAAATCACCTGTAAAATTTCCAGCTCGCTTTCTGTCGGTTTCAGCTCCATGTTTTCCTTATTACGAATTCCTTCGTACAAATATGTACGATAGTTTTCGTATATGCAAATTATTATTTAATTTTTTAACAAATTTTAACGGTTGTGGGATTTGACTATGCATCAACCCTAACTCAATAGACACACGTTATGACTAAAGCGTTACAAATTATCACCGTATATTTGCTTCACTATGGAAATTTTCGCTTTAGGAGAAGGTTCTTACTCGGTTGATGCTACAAAAAAGTTCATCCCCTTTAACCCGGAAACGGATAATAAACGAGACCGGCCGGGTTCGTTGTTTATCCATGTAAACCCATTCCTCATCAAAACAAGTACCGACTTAATATTACTTGATGCCGGCCTTGGCTATAAAGATACCCGCGACGAGCTTTTACTGCACCAACATATCCGCAACGCAGGGTTCGACCCGGAAGAAGTTACCCTGGTATTGATGAGCCACCTGCATTACGATCATTCGGGCGGTTTGGTGGTTGAGCGTAGTGGTAAACTGGGGCCTAGTTTCCCGGATGCTGAGCATGTTATAAATAAGCAAGAGTGGGAGTTTGCCTTAACAGGGGCATCGTCCTCATACCACAAAGAAATTTTTGAAGGGCTAAAGGATAAAGTAAAAATGACGCTGGTAGAGGGCGATGGCGAATTTAGGCCGGGCATTAATTACGAGCTAAGCGCAGGGCACAGCAAGTTCCACCAGGTATTTTGGTTTGATTTAGAAGGGAGCAAAGTATTTTTTGGCGGCGACGAATTACCCGAACCGGAGCAATTGATCAGAAAATTTGTGGCGAAATATGATTACGACGGGCAGCGCTCGGCGGAGTTACGGATACAGTATGGAAAAAAAGCAGCAACTGAAGGATATACATGCCTGTTTTACCACGCGAGGGCTAACGCGGTTGGCACAGTAAGTTACCAGGATGAGCAGTTTACGGTTACGCCTCTTCTTTAACCCCAAAAAGTTCTTTTATTTTCTCTACGTTAAGCGGCTTCGAAATAAAATCTTTTACCAGTGGATATGAACGCGCTTTGTTGATGTCGTTGCTAAAAACGGATGAAGAAATAATATAAATTTTGCTTTTACCGAGCGGATCGAGGTTGATGCGCTTGTATTCGTCCAAAAATTCCCAACCATTCATTATCGGCATATTAATATCCAGCAGAATGTAGTCGGGCAGCTTGCTTGGGTCTTTCCGCTGAATTTCTGCGAGCTGATCGATCGCAAATCTCCCGTTCAGGCATGCCATGATCTCTGTGTTAATTAATGCTTTCTTTATCAGCTTAATAGAGATGAAGTTGTTTATTTCGTCATCATCAACCAATAAAACGCTTACGGCTTTGGTATTATTCGGGCTCATATCTCGTCTTTATACGGAAATAAAATTAAAAAGGTTTTACTCCCAATAGTTGTAAATTGAATTTTTTTTACACTTTTTTAAGAAGTAGCGCAAAGTACTTAAAACTTGTTGTTGTACAATATTTTTAAATACATGTAATGTCAATAATACGTGTGTTCGAACCCGCATGTTGCATTTTTTGGTATTATTACGAATTTGGCAACAAGTCATAAAAAAGGCGGAGTTTTCGATAATAGAAATTGGCTGCAACTCCTCCTCGGTAATTACTCGTTACCGCAACCTGCTTAAGTTCGTGTTTGGCAAATTCCCCCCTGCCATAATTCGTGAATTCATGCTTTTAAAATTCGTGGAATTCGTGTTTATTAAAATTCGTAATCCCTTTCTACCAGGCAAATGCGCACTTTATAGTTCTCGTACCACTTGTCGCGCCCGTACTTTTGCGCCAACTGATGGCGGCTTACAGCTTTCCAATTCTTTATAGCCTCAAGGCTTCGCCAGTAAGATACCGTGACCCCGACCTCGTTGCGGGCAGACTCTATGCCGAGGTAACCTTCCCGCCCGGCGGCCAAGTGCCCCATTTCGGCAGCCATATCGCCATAGCCATTATCGCCTTCGGTGCGTATGGACGTAAAAATAACTGCATAATAGGGTGGTTGCGGAGTTTGAGCTATCATAATTTTAAATGTGCAGGTATGCGGATGTGCAAAGGTGCGGATTATTTAAAATGTTTCCTACCGTTGTTCGTCTACCTAAATAAACGGATATCAACCGATTTAAAATATGAATAACATCAACAATAAAAAGATAGCAATTATAGGTGCAGGCCCGGGCGGTTTAACTCTTGCGCGCCTCTTGCAAATGAATGGTGCCGACCTGAAGGTTTTTGAACGAGACGCACATAAAGATGCACGCGCCAAGGGTGCCACGCTCGATCTGCATGAAGAGTCGGGCCTGGCAGCCCTGGAAACAGCCGGACTGATGGAAGCCTTTTGGGCAAACTTTCGCCCCGGCGCAGATGCCCTGCGGATATCGGACAAACACGCCAACCTTTTACACGACGACAAAGACGCACCGCGCGAAAAAACCATACGCCCGGAGATAGACCGCGGGCCGCTGCAAAACATTCTGTTAGATTCTCTACTGCCCGGCACTGTGGTTTGGGATAGCCAATTCTCCGTTCTTACGCCAAATGGCGCAGGCTGGAATGTAGGATTTAAAAACGGGGAAATTGTTTATGCCGACCTGGTAATTGCCGCTGATGGCGCCAAATCTAAATTGCGCCCGTACCTTACTCCTATTAAGCCGTTTTACGCCGGTGTTACCGCTATTGAAGGCGCGGTTTATAATTCGGAGGCGGAAAGCCCCAAAATACATGAGCTGTTAAACGGCGGAAAAATCTTTGCCTTCGGCGATGACAAAACATTGATCGTAAGTTCTAAAGGTGATGGCAGCCTGGTATTTTATCCCGGTTTTAAATGCGAAGAAGATTGGGTGCGTACATGCGGAATAGATTTTACGGATAAAGCACAGGTGATTGAATGGTTTAAAACGGGATACGCCGGTTGGGACGAGATATGGCTGGAGCTATTTAAAAACGCCAGTGGCTCCTTTATCCCCCGCCCGCAATACTGCATGCCATTGGACCAAATCTGGGACGCCCAACCTCACCTCACCATACTGGGCGACGCCGCCCACCTAATGCCGCCCTACGCCGGCGAAGGCGTAAACATGGCCATGCTGGATGCGCTGGAGTTATCGCAATGTTTATTGAACAAGGATTACACGGATACGCTTTCTGCCATTTCCGCTTACGAAAGCCAAATGCGCGCAAGGGCTGCTGAAACTGCGGAACTGACTATGTATTCTACGGCGGCTCTGCACTCTGAAGGGGCGATAGAGTTTATGATGGGGGTGATAGGGTAATCAGAAATTATATAAACAATTTTGGCTCTATAGCATTTTATTAAATACACCAACATATAAATGTTATGAAACTGATATCAAAAGCCATAGCTATAACTTTATTTTTGGCAGTCTGCGGATCGGCTTCCTATGCGCAAAAGGTGGCGAATTATTTTACAGGCAAGCCCGGCACAAGCACTTACCAGGGCTTATCGTTTTGGGTAACCAATGATAAGCCTGCGCAAATAAGTTACCGTAGCGGTGTAAACCGCAAAGAAAGCAAAGCAACTTATAATGGCAAAACTACTTACGAGGGTAAAAGCTGTTTTAAGATGACCTTACCCGGTAACCAGGTGTTTTACGTTTATCCCTTAGACGAGAAAATGGCTGTGGTTAACGCTGCCACCAAAAAAATAGAAACCTTTACCTGGGAATACGAAGGCCCGACAGACGGCGCAGGCACCTTTTGCCCCGCCTGCACGCATGACGAAATGGAGGCCATGACACTGATGAAGGGAAGTTATTTGAAGTAACGAAAATACATGCCAGTGAAGGGACCGGCAAAGGGGAGGATAGGACGTCATAATAAATATCCTTCAATACTTTTGCTGATGATTACATCACCGTCCTCTTCCGCCGCAATATCCGTCTCATCAACGGGGTCCAAACTGATATAAAAGCCCTTTTCTGTTTTAAAGAATTTATATCGTTCTACATAGTAAAAATGGTGTTCAGCATTCCAATAAAAGGAATATTCCAGCACGTCTACAAAACGAAGTTTAATTTGTGTCTTAGTCCATCTTTTTGCTTGAATGGAAGTAAAATATACATCTATGCACAACCGATAATCTTGATAGGCTATATCAAATTGTGTAACGCTGGCATCATGAATAAAATACGTGCCATGTGTTAACTCAAAAACTTCCTCATCCTTGTATATTTTCCCCATAAAAAAGGCACCTTAACGGAGCCTCAATTTAATCATTTTATCTGCACATCTGAAATCTATCATCTGCACATCTACCCTCACGTTCCGTATTCCGGCGTTGTTACTTCGCTTTCTTCAAATTCGTAATCGCTTAGCGGCGGGCACGAGCATATTAAGGTCCTGTCGCCATAAGTATCGTTTACACGGCCTACCGATGGCCAGAATTTGTAAGCAGCTACATAAGGCAGCGGGAAGCCTGCTTTTTGGCGGGTATATGGGTGCTCCCACTCGTTACCGGTAATAACGGCAGAGGTATGAGGTGCATTTTTCAACGGATTATCTGTTTTATCTGATAGGCCGCTCTCCACATCGGCAATTTCGTGGCGGATGGAGATCATGGCATCGCAGAAACGGTCAAGCTCGTGCTTTGGTTCCGATTCCGTAGGCTCTATCATCACCGTACCTGCAACCGGGAAGGATACAGTAGGCGCATGGAAACCGTAATCCATTAAACGTTTGGCAATATCCACCACTTCGATGCCATAGGCTTTAAACGAGCGGCAATCCAATATCATTTCGTGTGCGCAACGGCCTTTGCTGCCGGTGTACAAAACGTTGTAATGTGCCTTAAGGCGGGTCTTAATATAGTTGGCATTCAGGATAGCGTAACGGGTTGCGTTCGTTAAGCCGTGGCCGCCCATCATAGCGATGTAAGCGTGGGAGATGATGAGGATAGAAGCCGAACCCCATGGCGCAGCCGAAACTGCGTGGATAGCTTTGCCATTATCAATATCAACTACCGCATGGCCCGGCAAGTATGGCACCAAGTGTTTTGCTACGCCGATTGGGCCCATGCCCGGGCCGCCGCCACCGTGTGGGATACAGAAGGTTTTGTGTAAATTTAAGTGGCAAACATCCGCACCAATATTAGCGGGACTGGTTAGCCCTACCTGTGCGTTCATGTTGGCGCCATCCATATAAACCTGGCCGCCGTTAGCGTGGATGATCTCGCAGATCTCAATAATCGATTCCTCAAACACACCGTGGGTTGATGGGTAAGTCACCATCAGGCAACTTAGTTCATTTTTATATTGCTCGGCGCGGGCACGCATGTCTTCTACATCAATGTTGCCGTTGTCGTCGCATTTTACTACCACAATTTTCATCCCGGCCATAGCTGCAGATGCAGGGTTGGTACCGTGCGCCGATGAAGGTATCAAAGCGATGTTACGGTGGCCTTCGCCCCTATCGTTGTGGTAAGCGCGGATAACCATTAAGCCTGCGTACTCGCCCTGTGCGCCTGCGTTTGGCTGCAGGCTCATGGCTGCAAAGCCGGTAATTTCGCTCAGCCATTTGTTCAACTCGTCAAACAATTGCATATAGCCGCCTACCTGGTCGGTTGGTGCAAAGGGGTGCATTTTGCTGAACTCTGCCCAGGTAACCGGTACCATTTCGGTAGTGGCGTTCAATTTCATGGTGCAACTGCCCAGAGCGATCATAGAGTGGCAAAGCGAAAGATCTTTTGCCTCCAACGATTTGATGTAACGCAGCATCTCGTGCTCGCTGTGGTGCGAGTTGAATAGTGCGTGGGTTAAGTAAGCCGAGGTACGTTGCAGATCAGCAGGTATTACCGACTCTACATTTTCTTTCAGCTCATCAAAATTAGCGTCGGTTAAGGTTTTGCCTTTTACTTTGGCAAAAAAACGAACGATGTTTTTCACATCCTCTGGCGAAGTAGTTTCATCTAAAGAGATGGTAACCTCGTTGCCGTTATAATAGAAGTTCGATTCGTTATTTAAAGCTTCTGAATGGATCGGCCCGGCCAATACGCCCAAGTCAAATTTCAGGGTATCAAAATAAACTTTGTTCAGCTGTTCGTAGCCAAGTTGGTTAAGCGATGAAGCCAGCAGCACGGTTAAACCGTGGATGCGTTCAGCGATCAACTTAACTCCTTGGGGGCCATGGTATACGGCATACATACCGGCCATAATGGCCAATAGTGCCTGTGCGGTACAAATGTTTGAGGTTGCTTTATCGCGGCGGATATGCTGCTCGCGGGTTTGCAGAGCCATACGCAGCGCGTAATTGCCTGCCGAATCGATAGTAACACCGATGATGCGGCCCGGGATAGCGCGTTTGTATTCTTCCTTAGTTGCAAAATATGCTGCATGCGGGCCTCCAAAACCCATGGGCACACCAAAGCGCTGGGTGCTACCTACCACAATATCCGCTCCCCATTCGCCCGGAGGGGTCAGCAGGGTAAGGCTCATGATATCGGCAACAACAGTAAGTTTGATGTTTTTTTCATGCGGCGTATCTGCAAAGCCTTTATAGTTGTACACCTCGCCATTACCAGCTGGGTATT
>NZ_CAMLOV010000115.1 GCF_946481715.1 uncultured Mucilaginibacter sp.
CCTCGCGCCCCCTCGCAAGAGGGGAATGAGAACTGATTCAGGCTAAATCAAACCATGAAATATACAGACCTCAAGATCCTCTTTTTTGACGTAGGCGGCATTTTGCTGACTAACGGATGGGGCCACGAATCGCGTAAGGAAGCAGCGAAGAAATTCGGGCTGGATTACGAGGAAGTGAACGCCCTGCACAACTTTATTTTCAACGTGTACGAAATTGGCAGCATCTCGCTGGATCAATACCTCGATACGGTGATATTTAACCATCCCCGCGAATTTGTTCGCGAAGATTTTAAGGAGTTTATGTACGCGCAGTCGAAAGAATTGCCCGACATGCTGAAGTACCTTAAAGGGTGGAAAAAAAACTGCGGATTCCGTGTCATTTCCATTAATAACGAGGGCAAGGAACTGAACGATTACCGGGTGAAGAAGTTTAAATTGCACGAGGCCTTCGACGCGTTCATCTCGTCATGCGAGGTAAAAATGCGTAAGCCAGATCCGGGCATCTGGCAACTGGCCATGGGTATTGCCCAGGCATCGCCCGAACAGTGCGTGTATTTCGACGACCGGATCATGTTTGTAAAAACAGCCGAAAAGTTGGGCATCCGCGCCTTTCAACATACCGACTTCGAAACAACCAAAAAAATATTAAACGACCTAAAAGACGAAAACCTCAAATAACATGAGCGCAACAACAGATAAATATGCCTTCGGGATGATAGGCCTGGGTGTTATGGGCCGCAGCTTACTGCTCAACATGGCCGACCATGGCTTCGCGGTAGCAGGGCACGATAAAGATGCTGGTAAGGTATCTTCCTTAAACGAAGAAGCCGGCGACCGTAAGGCAAAGGGCTTTGGCGATGTAAAAGAGTTTATAGCAAGCCTTACCACCCCGCGGGCTATTATGATGCTGGTACCGGCAGGTAAAATTGTAGATGCCGTAATTGAGGAACTCACTCCGCTTTTGGAAAAAGGCGATATTTTAATTGATGGCGGCAATTCGCACTTTACCGATACCAACCGCCGTGTAGAACAACTGGAAGCTATCGGCTTGCATTTCTTCGGCATGGGTGTATCCGGCGGTGAAGAAGGCGCACGCAAAGGCCCAAGCATGATGCCGGGCGGCGATAAGCAAGCCTACAACGTAATGAAGCCGATATTTGAGGCCATTGCCGCTAAAGTAGATGGCGTGCCTTGCGTAACGTACATCGGCCCCGGTGCATCTGGCCACTTTGTGAAGATGGTGCATAACGGTATAGAGTATGGCATTATGCAATTGCTTGCCGAGACCTACGAGATCATGAAGAAAGGGCTGAAATTGGATAACGATACCATCGGTAAAATATTTGCCGACTGGAACGAAGGCCGCCTGCAATCTTTCCTGCTGGATATCACCAAAGACATTTTTAAATACAAAGCACCGGGTACAGATCATTTGCTTTTAGACGATATTAAAGACGAGGCCCGCGCAAAAGGCACCGGGAAATGGACATCGCAAAGCGCCATGGACCTACAGGCACCTATCCCAACGGTTGATACTGCAGTATCGATGCGCGATATGTCTAAATACAAAACCTTGCGCACACAGGCGGCGGCTATTTACAGCACAGCCGATCACCAGGCTATCGAAGGCAATGCGGACGAACTAATTGCTTCTTTAGAGCAGGCGTTCTATTTCACCATGATCATTAGCTATGCGCAGGGCATGCACATGCTATCCAATGCTTCAACTGAATACAAATACGAGTTGAAACTGGACGAGATAGCCAAAATATGGCGTGGGGGATGTATTATCCGTTCCAAATTTTTAGAGAATATCTACGGTGCTTATGGTAAAGACCAATCATTGGCGCATTTACTGTTAGATGCCGATGTGGCCGCGCTTGTAGAAGGCACGCTGCCCGGCATCCGTAAAATTGTGTCATCTGCTGTTTCCTCGGGCATAGCTGCACCGGCTTACGCAGCTTCTTTAAGTTATTTTGATGCTTTCCGCAGCGAGCGGATGCCGTCGAACCTAACCCAGGCACAGCGCGATTATTTTGGAGCCCATACTTACGAGCTGATAGGAAAAGAAGGAACCTTCCATACCCAATGGGTGCCTAAAAGCTAATATTACGTTTACATAAAAAATTATTGCCATGAGTAATGCAAAATCCGACCCTACCATATTTATCATATTCGGTGGCACCGGCGATTTAAATTCGCGCAAAATAGCGCCCGCCCTTTATAACCTTTTTTTAGATGGCTGGATGCCCAAGCAGTTCTCCATTATTGGTACAGGCCGTACCAAATTAACCGATGAACAATTTAGGGACAACTTACATAAGGATATCGACCAGTTTTCGCGCAGCGGCAAAACCGACGCCAAGAAATGGAGCGAGTTTGTAAAGAACATCTACTACCAGGTATCAGACGCTACCGATTTTGAAACTTATAAAGAATTTGGAAAGCGTATAGATGCCCATAACGAAGAATGGAAAACTACCGCCAACGTATTGTTTTACCTGGCAGTTGCGCCAAACTTCTTCCCGATAATTGCCTCAAATATTTCCAAAGCAAAATTAGCCGAGGATAAAAACAGGGTGCGCATCATCATCGAAAAACCATTCGGGCATGATTTGGAAACCGCTAAGGAACTGAACGAATTGCTGAAAGGTATTTTTGACGAGTGCCAGATATACCGCATCGACCATTACCTGGGCAAAGAAACTGTGCAGAATATAATGGCGTTCCGCTTTGCAAACTCCATTATGGAGCCACTGTGGAACCGGAACTACATCGAACACGTACAGATCTCGGTAACGGAGCAATTAGGCGTAGAGGACCGCGGCGATTACTACGATGGCTCGGGCGCTATGCGCGATATGATTCAGAACCACTTGCTGCAACTGCTTTGCCATATTGCCATGGAACCGCCGGTGAGCTTTGTTGCTGATGAGGTGCGCGACCGCAAAGTGGATGTATTAAAGGCCATGCGCCGGTTTACGCCCGAGGATGTACGTAATTCGGCGGTGCGCGGGCAATATGGTAGCGGCTGGATGAAAGGCAAGGAAGTACCCGGCTATCGCGAAGAACCAAAGGTAGATCCGAATTCGAACACCGAAACCTTCGCAGCGTTCAAATTTTTTGTAGATAATTGGCGCTGGCAAGGCGTACCCTTTTATGTGCGCACGGGCAAAAGAATGCACCAGTCATCGTCTGTTATTTCCATCCAATTTAAAGATGTGCCGCATTTAATATTCCCTACCGAGGCAGCGGAAAGCTGGCAGCAAAACAGGCTCATCATTAGCATACAGCCGGAGATGAGCATCCGTTTGCAGGTGCAGGCCAAGCGCCCCGGTATTGATATGGTACTGAACGTGGTGGATATGGTGTTTGATTACAAAGGCACCTATACCAACCAGGCACCAGAAGCCTACGAAACCCTGCTGCTGGATACCATGCATGGCGACCAAACCCTGTTTATGCGTGGCGACCAGGTAGAAGCTGCATGGGAGTTGGTAATGCCGATATTGAACACCTGGCATAATAAAAAGAGCCTGAATTTCCCTAACTATTCTGCCGACTCCTGGGGGCCGGAAGCCGCCGAAGCATTAATAGCACGTGATGGTTTCAACTGGTTCACGATACCTGTTAACGGCAAAAAATAAGGTGCTATGAAACTGAACATATTTAAAACCGCCGACGAAGTATTAGCCAGCCTGGCGGCATTTTTTGCCAAAACAGCTAAAGAAGCTATTGAGAAGAACGGCCGGTTTACTGTAGCATTAAGCGGAGGTAGCTCCCCAAAGAAACTGCACGAGCTGTTGGTAAGCAATTACCGCACTAAAATTGAATGGGATAAGGTTTGGTTCTTTTTCGGCGACGAGCGCGATGTACCACTGACCGATTCGCAGAGTAATTATCTGATGGCAAAAAACACCTTGTTCGACCCGCTGGGTATCGATCCCGCACATATATTTCCGGTACATACAGATCTGGGGGCCGAAGAAGCAGCCAAACAATACACGCTTAATCTCATCAATTTCTTCGACGGGCATAATGCCTGTTTCGACTTGGTTATATTAGGGCTGGGCGATAACTCGCATACCGCCTCGCTGTTCCCGCATACTTCGGTACTAAAGGATGAAAGTGCCTCTATCCAGGCCCTTTATATCGACGAGGTAAAAATGAACCGCATCACCTTTACCGCGCCGCTCATCAACAACGCGCACCACATCGCGTTCCTGGTATACGGCGAAGGCAAGGCAGAAGCGGTTAAGCATATTTTAGAAGACAAACAAAATATTGAACTGTACCCTGCCCAACTCATTGTAGAAACCAGCGATGGCGATTTGCAATGGTTTATGGATGAGGGGGCGGCTGGGAAGCTGGAAAACAAATAACAAAAACGCCTCCGTTCAGGGGGCTTTTTTGTTAGAAACCGTTTACTACCACGTTATCGTCAATTTTCCAAAACCTACGCCATTCATCCTTGCTTTCCCCTGCAAAGAACCGTAATTTAGGCTTACATAAAAACTACCCGCCTATGCAAGATTATCAACAACAACTCCGGGCCATGTTTGTGCCCGAGGACGAGATCCCTGCCCAGCACCGTATAGAAGAGATACACCAGCGCGAATATTTGGTTAACGGCGAAATGCGCCAGTGGAACGGCGAAGTAAGCGAGGTTTACTCGCCCGTGATGCTGCGTGATGCCGATGGCGTACTGAAACGCAAACTGATTGGCACCTACCCCGTTTGCACCGAAACCGAGGCAATGGAAGCACTGGAAGCTGCCCTTAAAGCCTACGATAACGGCCGCGGCGAATGGCCAACCATGAGCATTGTAGACCGTATTAAGTGCATGGACCAGTTTGTGTACAAGATGATAGAGCAGCGCACGCTTATTGTAAAGCTCATCATGTGGGAGATAGGCAAATCATACGCCGACTCCGCCAAGGAGTTCGACCGCACGGTGGAGTACATTAATGCCACTATCGACGGGCTGAAAGATATCGACAGGCAATCCTCCCGCTTCGAGATGGCGGAAGGGCTTGTCGCACAGATCCGCCGCTCACCTTTGGGTGTGGTGCTTTGTATGGGCCCCTTCAATTACCCGCTGAACGAAACTTTTACCACCCTGATACCTGCCTTGATAATGGGCAATACCATACTATTTAAACCACCAAAGCATGGTACGCTTTTGCATTACCCTTTGCTGGAAGCATTTAAAGATGCGTTCCCGAAAGGCGTTGTGAATACCGTTTATGGCCGTGGGGCGGTGGTTACGCCTGGGCTAATGGCTACCGGTAAAATAAACGTGCTGGCCTTCATCGGTAGCAGCAAAGTGGCCAACGACCTGAAAAAACGCCACCCCAAAGTTAACCGCCTGCGTGCGGTACTCAGCCTCGATGCTAAAAATGCAGCGATCGTTACCAAACATGCCGACCTGAAACTTGCCGTTAGCGAATGTATCCTGGGTGCGCTATCCTTCAACGGACAGCGTTGTACAGCCATTAAAATCATCTTTGTGCACAAGGAAGTAGCCGATGAATTTTTAAAGCTGTTGAGCGAAGCGGTAAGCGCCTTAAAGCCCGGGCTACCATGGACGGACGGCGTAAAGCTTACCCCCTTACCCGAGCCGCACAAACCCGCCTATTTGAAGGAATGTATTGATGATGCCATAGCCAACGGTGCTAAAGTGATGAACGAACACGGAGGCGTAACTGCCGAATCGTTTGTTTTCCCTGCCGTGGTGTACCCGGTTAATGATAAAATGAAGCTTTACCGGGAAGAGCAGTTTGGCCCCATTATCCCGGTGATACCTTTTGAGGATTTGGAAGAAACCATCGAATACCAGATTGATTCGCCGCATGGTATGCAGGTAAGTATTTTCAGTAACGATGCCAAAGAGATATCTGACCTGATAGACCCATTTGTAAACCTGGTAAGCCGCGTAAACATCAACAGCCAATGCCAGCGCGGGCCCGACGTGTTCCCGTTCACCGGGCGTAAGGATAGTGCAGAAGGTACGCTTTCGGTGCACGATGCGTTAAGGTCGTTCTCTATCCGGTCGCTGGTTGCTACCAAGATGAATGAAATGAATAAACAACTCATCAACGAGATAGTGAATGATAATGATTCGAACTTTTTGAGTACGAAGTATATCCTTTAAATATAATTTAACCACCATGTCATCTCGAACCGAGGTACGAGGGAGAGAACTTGTTTATGAAGCAAAGTTTGCCACATTGCAATCCGCTCTGCATATCCAACAAGATATCTCGTCGCTACGCTTTCTCGATATGACATGGTGTTTATTTTCCGGCAGGTGATCGGCGTAATTTCCTTTCTTCGTATCTGTTTATTATCTCCGCCACAATCAAATTTGGCACCCAGCTGGCAAAGGCGATAATAAGGTAATTGTGCTCGAAGCCAACGCCATGGCCAAAGGTGGTAAACAGCCAGATGTAAAACCTGAGCGTAACCGCGCCAAAGGCCAGTGCATAACTACGGCGCATCATCTTTTTATGGTCGCCGATACGGCCTTTCATCACCAGCAGCCAGGCGGCTAAAGTGCAGGCTACCCAAAGCGTATTCTGAATTAAAAACGAAGCGAAAACGCCGGCGCCGCGATTGACGAACAGTGTCATCACATAAGCGCCCGGCGCGGCAAAAAATAATATACCAAATACGTAAATTTTACCCAGCGTTTTGTGCAGCGGGCGGTTGTTGTAAACCCTTTTAGAGAACTGGAAAAACCCAATAATTAATATTAAACTGCTGGCGAAAATATGGCAGTAAAATGCCGGCAGATACCAGCCGGTATCTACCGCTTGCTGTTTAATGTGCAGGAAAAAAGTATCATGCTTAAAATTGATGTATTGTATAAGGGTGCCGGCGCTTAGCACCAGCACCCAAAAAAATGCGAAATACCACAATACCCTTACTGCTATCTTCATCTCAATGCCACCACGGCAGGCTTCGTTATTTTCAGCTTACGGTTTATAAAATCGATGTTGTATTTATCTATGGTGGTCAAGGAGTCGTCTACGTTGTCGTTTAAAACCGTATCAGATCCATTTGAAAATTTATACTGAAACACTTCGTTCCATCGGGCGCTTTTAAATCTGTACCTGTATGATGCGTAGATCTCATTCTTCATTACCTGTAAAATTTCTTCTGTGGTATGGTCAATGCGCTTATCTTTCCCTTTTCCATCTATTGGAGATATCAGGTAACAGCCCTGCAAATACGAATCATCTAATTTTACAAATTGGGTGGGGAATTCCCTGCGCGTTTTTAGCGCAACCAGTTTGCCGTTCTTTATTTGGATATAATGATAAAACGGTCCCTCGCTGAGAGAGTGCGTTGAATCAAGCAGATCTTGGTAAAGCGATGCTGTTGTTTTATATTCAAACAACGAATCGTTTATTGCTTTTAAATGGTTTTCCCTGCATTCACCACGAATGCCGCCGCCTTCATCACCACCCAAATATTTCGGATCGAAGCCAAGTACCCGGTTCTGCTTTTTATCTACAATAAGTAGCTTTTTACTTTCATACAAATCGCCACGTCCATTCAAGTAATTTTCAACTACCGAATAAAATGTACTTTGAAACCAGTTGTTATCATCCTTTTCTTCTCCATCGTAACTTATAGCAACGGTTTCGCTATTGTCACCACCTTCTTCGCCCTCCATCGCCATCAATTTCCGTAGCGGGTTGGAGAAATTAAGGAACTTATCCAGGAACTGCCATTCTACCAGGTACGAGGGCGACACAACAAGTGCGGTAGCTTCGTTCCGCGAATTATACTCCATAATGTTTTGATTGGTTTTATCGTCCAAGGTAAACGAGCTTGCGTAATGTTTTACTTTAGGCAGGATATCTGCAACCTTAAAATCGACTAATTTATCCGTAATGGTCGAGTCCTTTTTGAGGTAAAAGTAATCGCTGCCGTTTTTCAATAAGGCGAGGTTTTCATCGTCCGTTAAAGGTAATAGCTGATCATACTTAACCGGCACTATTAGTTTACCGGCCATGTCGTAAAACCCCTTTTTGCCCTGCTTTTCCACCTCTATCAACCCATCTACTGTGCCGCCTATGTTGTGTATCAGGTCATACTCTACGGGGATAACCTCTTTTAGCTCGGGGTTAACCAGGCCCATCTTAAAGTCAGATCTTTCTTTTATATAATCGTAGTTCTTGTCTTCGTAATAATAGGTATCGGTTATTTTCCCCTTTATCACATAAAACCACGCTTTTTTGTCCACATGCTGAAACCATAGCACACTGTCGTATTTGGTTTGCAGTTGTTCTGCTGTTTTAAAAGCCGCAAGCGTCTCCGGACTAAAAATATCCGTTTCCGGCACAGTAGCGTTAATCACTTTATTTTGATACAAGGCGTAGTCCGATGCAAAATCGTCAACCTTGGCTGCCGAAATTTTGTATTGCTTACCTTCTGTTTTGTGAAGGGTAAAGTTGATGTGCGAGGCCGTTGTGGGTACTTTGCTGTGCTTAAATTCGGCTGTTACAACAGCAACTACTTGCTGGGGGTTGGTAAAATCAATACCTGCGGTTTCTACATCAAGCTCCACGTTAAACAGCGGCTTGCCTTTACCACTGATGCCGCTTTTTCCGCTCAATACCTTTATCAGCGTTTTGTTGGCTTTCATATTTGGCCCGTCTTCAAAAAACGCCAATGCCGATTTGGTATGCCCCGCTTTTACCTGGGTATTAAAATCTTTCAATAAGGCCATAATTGCTGCTTTTTCTGTCGTCTTAGCTGTTTTACATCCAACATAAAAAATACTGCAAATAGCAGCCAGTACAATCATGGCTGCAATAAGGATAGGTTTGGTTTTCATGCGATAATAATACACAAATAAATTTGGTTACAAAAAGCGTTTTGGCTGATTGTAAATAATGGCAAACACCTGTTAAAGTGTATTTTAAACACTATAGTATTTCTCTATACGCTATAGATATTTGAGATGTGCGTGCGCCTCTTAAAACCGTATATTTGTTGCATAAATTTTAATAAAACATCCATTATGTTAA
Organism: uncultured Mucilaginibacter sp.; assembly: GCF_946481715.1. The sequence goes on from NZ_CAMLOV010000115.1 coordinate 9,042, forward strand.
CAATAGGACAACAATTCCCAAAGTTTTCTAAAATAGCCGTAACAAGCATCGAAAAAGGCAAAGAGTTTGAAACCATCACATCTGATTTTTTGGTGAACGATGATAACGTTTGGACCGTAATGTTCTGGTGGCCAAAAGATTTTACTTTTGTATGCCCTACCGAGATTGCTGAGTTTAACAAAAACTTCGGCGAGTTCCGCGACCGCGAAACCCGTTTAATTGGCGCTTCTACCGATTCTGAATTTGTACACGCCGCCTGGAGACGCGACCACGACGACCTGCGCGACCTTAAATTCCCGATGCTGGCCGATACTTCAAAATCATTAGCCGAAGACCTGGGTATTTTAGAGCCAAACGAAAAAATTGCTTACCGTGCTACTTTCATTATCGACCCAACCGGCATTATCCGTTGGGTATGCGTTAACGACTTAAGCGTTGGCCGCAGTGTTAAAGAAGTTCTACGTGTGCTTGATGGCTTACAAACCGACGAGCTTTGCCCATGCAACTGGGAAAAAGGACAAGAAACCCTCACCGTTTAATTTTACGACCCCTATATATATAGCCCTTGCGCCTGTTTAGGTGCAGGGCTTTTTTATACATTTCATTATTTAACCATGAACGAAAGTACAGAGATCATACAAGAGATACTACAAAGCCTTAACCTGGATGCAGCCTACCGCACTGCCAGCCTTACTTTATTGGAAAAAGGCGAATCGCGCTATCTGCGCGATTTTAAGCTAAACTTTACCAGCACCCTTGCTTCTGCCCACCTTACCGAAAAAGAGTGCGCCTTGCTGGGTTTAAGCACCGCTATCAACAACAATAACCTGCCGCTTACTAACTACTACACGCAGTATGCCGAAGCACATGGTGCCACCGCCGCTGATATTGCAGAGGCTGCCGGTTGCGCTTCCCTTTTGGCATCAAACAATATATTTTACCGTTTCCGCCATTTTACGCAGAAAGAGAAATATACGCAGATACCTGCCCGCATACGCATGCAGCTGATGATGAAACCGGTAACCGGCAAAGAGTTTTTTGAATTGATGAGCCTGGCCATATCTGCCGTAAACGGCTGCGAAATGTGCGTAAATGCGCACGAAGATTCGCTGATAAAGCTTGGCACTACCGAGGAGCGCATATTTGATGCGGTACGCATTGCATCGCTGGTAAGCGCCACAGGTAAGATCATATTTTAAAAAACCGTTTTTAATAAAGAAGGGGCTGCTTTTTTGCCCCTTCTTTATTAAAACAGTCAAGATGAAAATAATATGAAATTAAATTTGGGTTTGTTAATTAAAAACAACTAATTTTATAGCATAAGATTATAACACCTCTCCTAATCATAATTTTTTTTAACTAACACTTTGTGAACCCGGAGGGGGATTACAAATTTAATTGTTGATTTTTTTGGAGAAACCGTTCAGCTGACAAGGCTGAACGGTTTTGTTTTTTAATGGCTGTCGGCCACCGCCTTAAGCTTTTTAAACGGCTGCAGGTATAATAAAGGTATCGAAAACAGCATTACCAGCCCCGAGATCCAATAAGCATCATCGTACGTAAGTAACATCGTTTGCCGTATTACAGTTCCTTCAATAGCAGCATATGCCATGTGCGTGGCATCTAATATTGATTTACCCTTGGCTACAAAACCCTGGGTAAGCATATTCAGCCTTTCGGTAAATGCCGGGTTGTAAGGGTTAACATGCTCTATCAACACGCTCCTGTGGAAACCCTGGCGAATGTGTATAATGGTTGTTAAAGCTGCAATACCAAAAGAGCCGCCCAACTGCCTCATCATGTTGTTTAAGCCCGATCCCTGGCCTATTTCGGGGCCTTTCAAATCGGCCATAGCAAGTGTGGTTAGCGGCACAAACAATAAGGCCATACCCACCCCACGTATCAGCAAGGGTACCAATACATCTTTCTCGCCGGTTGCAAGGGTAGAGTTGCTTAGCATCCAGGTGAATACAAAGAACAGGAACATACCCACGGTAGCCATAAATTGCGCCGGGATGCCTTTATTAAGCATCTTGCCTATAAATGGCATCATAAATATAGTACACAAACCACCGGGGAACAACAGCTCGCCGGTTTGCTGTGCATTAAAGCCAAGCAAATTTTGGCAAAACACCGGGAATACGAATACCGAGCCGTATAGCCCAAACCCCAGGATAAAGGACGTAACCATACCAACCGAAAAGCTTCGGTGCCGCATAATAGCAAAGTTTACTATGGGGTGGTCGGTGCTCAATTCGCGCCAGATAAACAAAATGGTTCCTAATACCGCCGTTACCGTTAGTACTGTTATATAAGTTGTTGCAAACCAATCCTCCGATTCGCCTTTTTCCAATATAGTTTGCAAGCTGCCAACCGCTACTGCAAGCAAAGCAATCCCCCACCAGTCGATGGGCCGCTTCTCCGATTTGGGCGTTTCGTTAATAAACGTATAGGTAAGGAAAATTGCCAGTGCCCCCACCGGGATGTTTACATAAAATATCCACTGCCATGTATACGTTTCGGTGATCCAGCCACCAATAGTAGGGCCAACGGTTGGGCCAACTACCGCGCCCAAACCAAATAGGGCAGTTGCCGTACCAATTTGCTCGCGCGGCCAGGTTTCTATCAGGATAGTTTGCCCGGTAGATATTAAACCACCTCCGGCAAGGCCCTGTAGAATACGGAAAGCGATCAACTCATTCAGCGTCTCGGCGTTACCGCAAAGAAACGACGCGATGGTAAAAACGATGATAGAGGTAAGAAAGTAATTCTTACGCCCAAACCGCCCTCCCAGCCAGCCCGACATAGGCAGGATGATAACGTTGGCAACCGCATAGCCGGTAACCACCCAGGCAATATCCTCCAGCGTAGCACCCAGGTAGCCCTGTATTTTTGGTATTGCAACGTTTACTATAGTGGTATCAATCAGCTCGAGCAGCGATGCCATAATTACCGTAATGGTAATTATCCATTTTTTAAAGCCTGTTTCAGCCATGTTATTTAATTTTTTGTTATTACCGAAACGTCAACGCTCATACCCGGGCGTAGTTTCGCAAGGTCTTCTTTGCTTCCGCTTAGTTTAATTTTAACCGGCACGCGTTGCACAACTTTTACAAAGTTGCCTGTAGCATTATCCGGCGGCAGTAATGAAAATTTAGCACCTGTAGCCGGCGAAAAGTTGTAAACGGTACCTTCCACCTTCAAATCGGGGTAAGCATCAACTTTCACATTAACTTTTTGCCCGTTCGTAATCTTATTAAGCTGGGTTTCTTTAAAGTTGGCCGTAATAAAAGTGCTGTTATCGTTTACTATAGAAAACAGCGTTTGCCCTGCCTGTACCAATTGCCCTACCTGTACATTCTTTTTAGATACCACACCGGTAGATGGGGCTTTAATGTCTGTATAGGATAGCTGTAGCTTAGCGTAATCAATATCAACCTGCTTTTGGGTTACGCCGGTATTGGTAACCTTTAACTGGCTGCGGCTGGTGGCAACCTGTTCTAAAGCGGCTTTATATTTATCGTTTGCTGCGTTGTAATTTGCCTGGGCAACTTCCAGGTCGGCCTTTGCCTGGTCAAACTGCTGCCCGGTTATCGATCCGTCTTTGATCAGGTTAGCGTAACGTGCATAATCTTTACGTACTTTATCCAACCTGGCAGCTGCCGATACTACATCGGCTTTAGCGCTTGAAGAGTTAGCTGCCGTGGTAGATATCTGCGATTGGCCAACGCCAATGCTTGCGCTTGCGCCAACCTGCGCTGCCTGCGCCTGCTCCAGTTTTACCTGGTAATCGCGCGGGTCTATTTTCACCAGCAATTGGCCTTTGCTTACGTGGGTGTTTTCTTCAAACATAATGCTATCCACATAGCCGCCAACGCGGGCTACTACGGGGCTTATGTCGCCATCTATTTGTGCATCGTCGGTATCAACGTGCTTGCTATAGTACATGTATTCTTTTACGCCGAAAATGATACCACCGATAAGTATGATCCCTAATATGATAGGAAGAACCCTGTTTGGTTTCTTTTTGGTTTCTGTTTCCTGAGTTGCCATTGTATTTTGATTTTGTATTACTTGTTAAGAGTTCCGGTTGATTTTAATAAAGTATAGTAAGCAAGGCCTGCATCCGCTTTTGCCAGTTCCAGGTTAATTTCTGCCTGGTAAAGCAGGGTTTGCGCATCGGCACGGTCTGTGGCCGACGAGATATTGCTTTTGTATTTCGATTCCAGTATCCTGTTATTCTCCGTTGCCTGGCTAATGGATGTTTGCAGCAGGCTAATTTTATCCAAAGCGGTTTTATAGTTCTGGTAGTTTTGGTTCACCTCGTTTTTAATGTTATCAGCAGTGATGCCTTTGTTAATGATAACTTCCTCGCGCTGCAGGCGAGCCTCGGTAACTTTGTTTTTGTTTGTCCAAAGGGATCCAAAGTTCCAGCCGAGGGTAAGCCCTAAAGATATTGGCGTAATGTATTTACCATCCTTAGGTATTGGGTTGCCCGATACGCCAACATAATAAGCGCTGCCTGATGCGGAAAGCGTAGGCGATGTATTTGCCTTTATGCTTTTAATGTTGGTTTCGGCAACCTGTGTGCGCAAGTCCATTTGTTTTAACTCTGCACGGTGCACAAAGGCCGAATCGATATAGTTTGACAATGGCGCTGCCTGCCTGTCGGCCTCGTTTATCTGTGCAATGCTGAGTTGGGTGGTTTCGGGCAGCCCCAGCAGGATATCCATATTATAATTGATGATGCGGCGGTTATTCTCCAGGTCTATTCCGTTCAGTTCGATGTTGGAGCGTTGTAATTGAAAACGCAACACATCGTTTTTGGTAACCAACCCCTGGCTAAAAAAGCGCTGCGATTGTTTTATCTGTGCATCAATGGTTGCTAAATTCTGCTCAACCACTTTTTTTGCCTGTATCACTTTATACAGGTTATAATAGGCGTTAATAACATTGTAGGCTATCTGGTCACGGTCGTTTACGGCATCCAAACGGGCAACCTGTGTAAGCAGGTTAGTGCTTTCGCGGGCGTAGCGCAATTTATTACCGGCCCAAATGGTTTGGTTTAACGATACGGTACCCAGGTAAGCGTTGGCACTGCTGGGCAGGCTCAGGCTTTCTTCTCCAAATTCCAGCCTGTGGGCGGGGATTTGCGCGCGGTTGTAACCAAAGCTGGCTTTGCCGGTTGGCAATGCCTGATCTTTAGCTTGTTCAAATTGCGATACCGCCTGGTCAATCTTCGATTGCGATAGCTTTAGCATTTTGCTGTTTTCCAATCCCAGCTTCACGGCTTCGTCAAGCGTAATGGTTCTGTCTTGTGCCGCTACCGGGTTGGCAATAAGCATTGCTGCAATTAATACAGCAATACCGCCCGCGGCCATAACAGCTCTGTGTAGTAGATGCGGTTTTTGGGGGCTATTATTTATTGTTGTCATTTTCGTTGTGTAGGTAAGCTTTCAAAAGGGTTTTTAAATATTTTTTTAGGCGGGGCTTTAGCTTGTCTTCCTGTACCGTGCCGTCTAAAACATCGTAGCCTAATACTACCGATGAGATGTGCGGCGTATTAATAATATAGTTCTTGGTTCCGAACAAGGTGGCTACCAATAGTTCCTGGTCGGTATCAGGGTTAAATTCGCCGCTTTTTACGCCACCGGCAATAATGCCCTGAAAAACCTTTACGTTTCTCAGCACAATAGCGGTTATCCTATCGGTAAGGTCCGATTTTTTGGTTTTTGATATCTCGCGGTGCAGCATAATGTGGAAGCAGTTGTTATTCACCACTTTCTCTACATAGCTTTCTATATATTTATCAAGTTTTTCCCAGGCAGATATACTTGTATCGTTCCCAATTTCGGCCAGCACTTGCTGAAACATGGCGATCCGGCGTTCGAAAATCGCTAAAAACACCCCTTCCTTCGATCCGAAATAGTAATTCAGCATGGCCATATTTACGCCGGCCTCGCCCGAGATAGCCCGGGTTGATGCGCCATCATACCCAAATTCGGCAAATATGCGTTCGGCAACATCCAGGATATGATCCTTTTTATCTATTTTTTCTTTTTCCATTGTGTTTATCATCACGGCACAAAACTAATCAACCGATTGATTAATTAAAATTATTTTTGTCAGTAAAATGTAACACATTCACAATCAAGCCAAAAAAATTAATCGATTGATTAGTTTTTGCCAGTTGTTAGCAGATCTTACTTAATTACGCATACCGCCCAAGGTTACTTTTCAAGCAATACTGTTATATGCGTTGAGGTAGCCGATTTCCGGCATTATCCTTCCCTTTAATTTTTAGTTAAATATTTACCTGCCCAAAACAATTAGCAAACAGATTGTTTATAACTGGCAAGTAATTAGATTTTTATGGCAGAACAGGCATTAACGGGTTACAAAAGATGGATGGAGGGCATTGGTGAACAGGGTGTTTTCTTCAGCCGCTTTTTCCGTAATATTTTTACCGGAGGGTTTGAGTGGTCGGAGTTTGTGCGCCAGTGTTACGAAATAGGTTATAAGTCGTTTATGCTGGTTGGCTTAACATCCTTCATCATGGGTTTGGTGCTGATATTGCAGCTTCGCCCATCGATGGTAGATATGGGTGCCGAAAGTATGCTGCCCAAAACCCTGGCGGTATCGTTTATCCGAGAAATGGGGCCAGTTATAACCGCAATAATCTGCGCCGGTAAAATAGCATCCAGCATAGGTGCCGAGCTGGGCAGCATGAAGGTGACCGAACAGATAGATGCCATGGAGGTATCTGGTGCCAACCCTATGCAATACCTTGTAGTAACGCGCATATTGGCAACCAGCATTATGGTACCCATCCTGGCCTTAATGGGCGACGTAATAGGGCTGCTTGGTGGCTTTTTAGCGCTAAACTTTACCGACGAAATAAGTTTTTCCCTCTATTTCCACAAATGTATTGCCTCGCTGGAGTTTATTGACTTCCTGCCCGCGCTGGTGAAAACTATATTTTTTGGCTTCGCGATTGGCTTTGTGGGTTGCTATAAGGGCTTCCATTCTAACAAAGGCACCGAGAGCGTGGGGCTGGCGGCAAACTCGGCGGTGGTAACCGCATCGCTGTGGATCTTTGTTATAGACGCCATTGCCGTACAGGTCACCAGTATTTTATTCTACAGGTAATGGAAGAGCAGAACAAAAATACCGCCACCCCAAAACACGATCCAAACGAAGTTGTGGTAGATATTCAGCATATCTCCAAAACCTTCGACACAAACGAGGTGCTTACAGATATCAGCCTGCAGGTAAAGCGTGGCGAGAATGTGGTGGTGCTGGGAAAATCGGGCCAGGGCAAATCGGTAACTATACAATGCATCGTAGGGCTTTTATACCCCGACGAAGGCACTGTAAAGGTATTTGGCGATGATGTAGCAAAGATGAACGACCGGCGGTTAAAAAAACTGCGCACCCGGGTGGGCTTCCTGTTCCAGAGCGGCGCCCTATACGATTCGATGACGGTGCGCGAGAACCTGGAATTTCCGCTTACACGGGTTTTAAAAATCAAAGACAAGGCAGAGATAGACCAGCGCGTAGAAGAGGTGCTGGATAGCGTAGGATTACTTGATGCAATAGATAAAATGCCATCAGACCTATCCGGCGGGATGCGCAAGCGCGTTGGGCTTGCACGCACCATGATTGTAAAGCCTGAAATTATGCTTTATGACGAACCCACAACCGGCTTAGACCCAATTACGTCGCGCGAGATAAGCGAACTGATATTGAATATGCAAAAAAAATATAAAACAACATCCATCATTATTACCCACGACATGGAGTGCGCCAAAATAACAGGCGACCGCGTAGTGATCATGAACGACGGAAAATATATTGCCGAGGGCTCCTTTGATGACCTGCAAAACTCGGACGACGAACTGGTAAAATCATTTTTCACCCAAACAGCATGAAAACAACATCCTCACAAAAAATAAAGATCGGCGTATTTACCCTCATCGGGTTCATTATACTGCTATTGGCCGTTTTCTTCATAGGCAATCAAAAAAGCCTGTTCAACTCTACCTTTCGGGTGTATGGTACCTTTAAAAACGTAAACGGGCTTACCGTGGGTAATAACGTACGCTTTGCTGGGATCAACGTAGGCGTGGTGGAGAGCATCAACATCGTTACCGATAGTTCTGTACGGGTAGACCTGAGCTTGAATAAATCGGTAAAAAAATTCATCAAAAAAGATTCGAAGATGAGCATCGGCAGCGACGGGCTGATGGGTGATAAACTGGTAGTTATAGCCCCGGGCGGCATTAACAGCACCGAGGAAATTGGCGAGGACAATGAGTTGGCCTCGGTTAATCCGGTGGATGTTGACCGGATTATCAACAAACTTACCAGGGTAGCCGATAATGCCGAAGTACTTACCAGCAACCTGGCCGAAATTGTGGCCAAAGTAAACAGCGGAAAAGGCAGCATAGGCCGCCTGCTGAATAACGATAAAATTGCCCGCGACCTGGAAGGTACCGTGAAGCAGGCGCAAACCACCATGAAGGGCGTACACGCCACCACCGCCACCCTTAACGAAGACTTGCAGGCCGCGCAGCACAACTTCCTGTTAAGAGGGTTCTTCAAGAAGAAAGAGAAAGCCAAAAAGGCAAAGCAAGATTCGATACGGAAGGCACAGGAAGAGAAAATTAAAGCCCGGCAAAAAGCGGCTGAAAAAGCAAAGGATGGCAATTAGTGGTTTTATAATAAGCCAGTATATAAACAAGAAAAGCACTCCAAAAGGGTGCTTTTCTTGTTTATAAGTGTAAGGACCGTTAAAATTTTATCCCCATATTCTGGAACATAAAAGCCCATTTGTCGGCCTGTTCATTTATTACCTGGGCGGTTGACTTGCCCGCACCATGCCCTGCTTTGGTTTCGATACGGATTAGCACGGGCGCTGTTCCCTTTTGCATCTCCTGCAGGCGCGATGCAAACTTAAAGGAATGCGCAGGCACTACGCGGTCGTCATGGTCTGCTGTGGTTACCATAGTTGCCGGGTAATCTGCCGGTTTTAAGGCGTGGTAGGGTGAGTACTTATACAGGTATTCAAACATTTCCTTTGAATCTTCGGCGGTACCGTAATCATAAGCCCAGCCGGCGCCGGCAG
>NZ_CAMLOV010000116.1 GCF_946481715.1 uncultured Mucilaginibacter sp.
GCCAAAAGCGATCACCCTGCCGGTGAAGCTATGGATGGGGAACATTACCCGGCCGCGGTAACGGTCGTAAAGCGTGCCGTTTTCGCGTTTTACGGATAAGCCGCTTTCCACTAAAAATTCTTCCTGGTAGCCGTTGCGTATGGCGCTGGCAGAGAAGGCTTCCCACTGGTCGGGCGAGTAGCCGAGTTCGAATTTTTTAATGGTATCGTTGGTAAAACCGCGCTCTTTAAAATAGCTGAGGCCTATGCTTTGGCCCTCGTCGGTTTCCAGTAAACTCTCGTGGAAAAATTTGGCGGCATAGCCCGAGACGATCATAAGGCTTTCGCGGCGGTTGTCTTCCGCCTTGTCCTCGGCCGACATCTCCGTCTCTTCTATCTCGATGCCGTATTTTTTGGCCAGCCACTTCAGCGCCTCCGGGTAGGTAAATTTCTCCAGTTCCATTAAAAAGGTAATGGCGCTGCCGCCCTTGCCCGATGAGAAATCTTTAAAAATGCCTTTAGCCGGTGATACCGTGAACGATGGTGTACGCTCGTTAGCGAAGGGCGAAAGCCCCACATAGTTGGCACCCCGCTTTTTTAATTGTACAAATTCGCCAATCACCTCCACAATATCTGTGGCTTCCATTATACGGTCGATGGTGGGTTTGGTGATCATGGGCAAAAACAAGTGAGCCTACAAAAGTAAGTGATATGGTTGTTAAATTATCTTTGCTTAGTTTTTTTTAACAACTTATCTATTTCTATGATGCCATCGTCTATTTGTTTTTTTAATTCATTTATTTCTGCAAGCCAATCAACTTGATATTGCTTCTTGTTTGCTTCCAAATTGATTATCAGACTATCTAAGTTGTTGTTTTCGATTAAATACTTAGCAGGATCTTTGCTTCGCGGCTGAAACTTGTAATCGTGTAGTTTATACCATTCACTTGCTTTTTTTAAAATTGAGACGTAATTTTCAATATTAGTCTTTAGATAGTTCTCTATAAATTCGCCTACGGTGGCGTATAAAGCTGCCGATAAGGCACCGTCATCACTTTCTTTAAAATCAGGATTCGTATGATTATAGTACCGGTACCTGAAACGGGCTACATTTAATAAAAAAGCCGCTTCATTTAACTTTTGCACTTTCATTAGCAACCCAACTTTTTTATAATATTCTGCCGGATGATAAGCATCCAAAGAGTCGGTTATCCTGAAAATATCGTTGTCCAAAAAGCCGGCCTCTTGTATCTTATTTACAGAATCGGCATAAGCAAAAATTTGTTTGTAAGCCAGAAAGTTCTCTCTGGCTCCTTTAACGTAGGCCGTGTCAATTTGCTCTTGAGCATACAACGCCGGGATGGGTAAAAAAAATAATATGCAGGCAACCCTAATTAACTTCATTATGATATAAACATAGTCATAAAAACCGGCGCTTATAAATCTTAGGATTGAATGAGATGGGGTATTTTCCTACAGCGCCGGGGCTTTCGGCTTCAAAAACGTTACCGCTATACCCGCCAGCACAATCACGCTACCAATAATTTCCGTTGCCGATAAATGCTCATCCAATAAAAACGCAGCCAAAATACCGGCGAATACGGTTTGGCTAAGCAGCGCAATGGCAACCTTTGTAGATTCCATGTAGCGTAACGAGTAGTTGATAGTAAGCCAGCCGGTAAGCTGGCAAATGATGCCCATGCCTATAAAGCAAAGCCAAACGTTCATGGGGAAATTAATGAGGTTATCCCCTGTAAAACCGCTTACCGCCAACAGGAAAAGCCCCGCGCCAAGCATGCTGTAAAACATAAATGTAAACACATCAATGCCCGCCATTACATTTTTGGTGATCAGGATATAGCTGGCATACAAGAAACTCGCCAGCAGGGCCAGCAAAATGCCGGCATTAAATTCGAGGTGGATGATGTGCTCGTAACCCACCAGTACCACCATACCAATAAGGGCGACGCCGGTGCCTATCCAAAACAACCTGCCCGATTTTGCCCTGAATAACAGATACCCTATCAAACCCACCCAAACCGGGGCAAGGTTGGCGATAAGTGTAGATACCGTTGCGCTTATTTTTAGGAGGGACACATTCCAAACTGCAACATCCGAGGCGAAAACGATACCTGCGGCGATGGAGATAAGCAACTGCTTCCGCTCTACCTTTAGTTTATTTTTGATGATGCAATACGGCAGCAGGCAAGCCCAGGCAATTGCCACCCGGTAAAAGGCCGCCCCCAGTGGCGATACGCCCGCCAGCTTTACAAAAATGGGCGAGAAGGAAATACACAATATACCGATAACGAGGCTTACCCTGGGATTCATTGGGTAAAACTACGGAATGTAAGAATTAGAATTTTGAGAATTAAAGGATTTACAGAATTACTTGGCATAAGGCAACCAATGGCAGAGTGCCGGGGAACCGGTTAATTTTAATTTAACATAATCATAATACACCCTACATTATTTTGTTGTAGCATTACCTGTGAACCGGCCGTAATAATATAAAAAAGCCAATTATGAAAAAAATTACACTGCCTGCCTTGTTTGTCCTTTGTTTGTTTACTGCCGCATGTTCTAAACGCAATTGCTGCGTGCCGCCTGTTGTTACCCCTTACATTGGTGCCGACAAAAATTCGGTAAAATGGACCGGAGAAGCGACTGCCGAAAAACAAGGTGCGGATACATTATTGATAATTGGCTCGAAAACCGAAGAACGGTTGATCATGCGCTTAAAGTTCACCGGCAAAGGCATATACACCTTTCAAAACAACCAGGCCTTTTATTTTACCACTATTGGCGGCGATGTGTTTACAAGCGAATATATAGTTGACAATACCGCTGCAAGTACATTAACCGTTACAGATTACAACGAAACAACCAGGCTGGTAAGCGGCACTTACAGCCTTGCGCTGAAAAGGGATTACCCTAATCCGTCGGTAGCGTACCCGGAAAGTTTAAAATTCACTAACGGCATGTTTAATGTTTACCTGCCTAAATAAGTCTGCGGCCTGCACCTAAATTCTGCAATTTCGGGTTCATCCAATGGATGATTAATTGTATTTTTGCCGCTCAAAATATTTTTATATGGGCCAGCGGATTAAGATTAAAGCATTACTGCAAAGCGGGGAAACCGGTACAGAGGTAACGGTAAAAGGATGGGTACGGGCATTCCGCTCCAATCGTTTTATTGCTTTAAACGATGGCTCTACCAATAGCAACCTGCAAATTGTAGTTGATTTTGAAAACACCGACCCGGCATTGCTTAAACGCATCACCTTTGGTGCGGCTGTAGCCATTACCGGCACCTTGGCACCTTCATTGGGGCAGGGCCAATCGGTAGAAGTTATTGCCAACGAGATTGAAATATTAGGCGATTGCAACCCGGAAGAATTCCCGTTGCAACCAAAGAAACAAACACTGGAGTTTTTGCGCGAGAACGCTCACCTGCGTTTCCGCACTAATACATTTGGTGCTATATTCCGTGTACGGAACACGCTGTCATTTGCGGTACACCAGTTTTTCCAGGATAAGGGCTTTGTGTATTTGCATACGCCGGTAATCACACAATCTGATGCCGAAGGCGCGGGCGAAGCGTTCCACGTCACCAATTTCGACCTGGCCAATGTGCCCCGTACCGATACTGGCGAGGTAGATTACAAACAGGATTTCTTCGGCAAATCTACCAACCTTACCGTATCCGGCCAATTGGAAGGGGAACTGGGTGCCATGGCCCTGAGTGATATTTATACCTTCGGGCCAACCTTCCGTGCGGAGAACTCCAACACCACCCGCCACCTTGCGGAGTTTTGGATGATTGAGCCGGAGATGGCTTTTTATGACATCCACGATAACGCCAACCTGGCAGAGGAGTTGTTGAAATACGTTATCAGCTACGCTTTGGATAAAAACAAGGAAGACCTGGAGTTTTTAACCCAGCGTTTGCTTGACGAGGAAAAACAGAAACCACAAAACGAGCGTTCGGAACTGTCCTTATTGGATAAACTACAGTTTTGCCTCAACAACGATTTTGAGCGTTTAACCTATACAGAAGCGATTGAGATACTGCGCGAATCTACCCCGAACAAAAAGAAGAAATTCCAGTTCCCGGTTGAAGGCTGGGGTACCGACCTGCAATCGGAACACGAGCGTTACCTGGTAGAAAAACACTTTAAAAAACCGGTGATCCTTACCGATTACCCTAAAGAGATAAAATCCTTTTACATGCGCCAAAACGACGACGGCAAAACCGTTGCCGCAATGGATATCCTGTTCCCGGGCATCGGCGAAATTATCGGAGGCTCACAGCGCGAAGAACGTTTGGATAAGCTGGAAACCCGCATGGACGAACTGGGCATCCCTAAAGACGAGCTTTGGTGGTACCTGGATACCCGCCGCTTCGGCGCATGCCCGCACGCAGGCTTTGGCCTTGGCTTTGAGCGTTTGGTGCTGTTTGTTACCGGGATGGGCAACATCAGGGACGTGATCCCTTTCCCAAGGTTCCCGAAGAACGCGGAATTTTAACAGGATTATAGGATTTAGAGATTTAACACGATTTCTAAGACCCCACTGATAAATCAGTGAGGCTGTTTACTGATTGAAGGATTTAATCGTGTTAATTTTCAATAGCTCGATCGTGTTAATCGCTTAATCCCTCAATCGTGTTTAATTTTGGCATGGAGCAGTTCATCGGCGAAGTAGTTTAGCTTGATGTACATTCGTACACTTTCGTACAAATCCGTACAGTTTCGTACAGCAAAATGCCGCTTGCAAAACCTGTGTTTTTCTGTGGTTTTTCGGTGGTTTTCTTTGATAATTCGGGACAAAACAACAATTTTCGTGGGATGCCTTAATTTGCGTTAAATGCACTGCAAACTTCCGCAACCGTTTCGCTCAGCGGCCTAAATTCAAACCCTATGGCTTTCCTGATTTTGCTGTTATCAAACTCCCTGGTTACCGATGCGGCGCGGGCGCTGGTTTTATCAATGGCCGGGGCGTTACCGGTTAGGCTTCCCCAAAGCGATGCGCCTCGCCAGGCCACTTCCATCATCCAGGGTTGGGCCAGTTTTGCGGGGGCGGGTACGCCAAGGCAGTTGGCTATGTCGGTAAATAGCTGTTGGTAGGGGCGGTTCCCGGCATTGATAATATACCGCTCGCCACTGATGCCGCTTTCCATCAGTGCTATCATACATTTGGCAACGTCCTGCACATCCACAAAACCCATGGTGCCTTTGGTATAAAATTTTAATCCTTTGCGTACGGTCTCGAAGATCTGCCCGCTGCCTTCAATACCGGCACTTGCGCCAATAATGATGGTTGGGTTTACAATCACGGCATCCAGCCCCTCGGCAATACCACGCCACACTTCCATCTCGCTTTCCAGTTTCGATATCGCATACCCGTCGCTCTCCAGTGTAGGGTCAAGGTGGTGGTTTTCGTTAATAAATTCGCCGGGTTTGGCTTCGCCTACTGCAGCTACCGAACTGGTATGCACTACCCGGATGCCTTTTTCGGTACAAAGGTCTACCAGATAGCCCGTGCCGGTAACATTGGTGCGTATCATCGGGTCCTTATCCGCTGCTTTTAAAGATACCCATGCAGCGCAGTTGTAAACCTGCGTTACGCCGTCCAGCGCGGCCTCCAAAGCAAAGGCATCCATCAGGTCGGCTTCTACCCATTCTATTTTGGCGGGGTAGGGTATCAATATTTCGGGAATGGTAGAGCTGCCGCGTTTAGTGCAACGGATGCTGTGCCCGCGCAGGATAAGCTCCTTTGCCAGTTCGGCCCCTAAAAAACCTGTTGCACCAGTTACTAATATCATTATGCAAATATGTGAATTAATGTGCAAATTGGATGGTGAGTTTTAACCGCAGAGCGCGCAGAGTAACACAGAGAAAAACGCAGAGCTATTGATGCTGATGGGAGTTTTTATAAATAAACCGAATGTTACAAACCCCTAATCCAATTTGCAAAGCCCTGTGCAACGCTGCGCCGCCTCCGTGTACTCTGTGGTTAAAAACCAACATAAAACATCGGCACATCTGTTTTTTTCTGCACATTTGCACATCTGAAATTTGCACATCAATAACATGTCTTTATCCGATTTCTTCACCCCTATCGACCTAAAGAAAATAACGCCTAAAGACGGGTTTTATACCAGCCAGCTGGGCGACAGGATAGACCACCACTCCGTTGCATTCCCCGACCTGGAACAGAAAATAGATATAGCGATCATTGGTGTTTTGGAAGACCGCAACGCCATCAATAACGCCGGCTGCGCTTTAGGCCCGGATTATGTACGCGAGAAATTATACGCGCTGAACGAAGGGGGGTACAACACCAAGATAGTAGACCTCGGCAACATTACCCGTGGCGAAAAAGTGACCGATACTTATTTTGCGCTTAAAACGGTGGTAGAGGAATTGATCAAAAAAGATATCGTCCCGGTTATTATCGGCGGCGGGCAGGACCTTACCTACGCCCAGTACCTGGGTTACGAAAACCTGGAACAAAGGGTAGATGTGCTGGTAGTTGATTCGCATTTCGATTTGGATGACGATGGCTTTGGCGACAGCATAGAAACAAACTCCATCGCTTACCTCAACAAAATATTCCTGCACGAGCCAAACTACCTCTTCAATTTTAGCAACCTGGGTTACCAAACCTACTTTGCCAGCCAGGAGAGTTTGCGCGTAATGAATAAACTGTACTTTGATGTACACCGCCTGGGCGAGCTTGCCGGCAATATCACCGTTGCCGAGCCCGTAATACGCAACGCCAATATGGTAAGTTTTGATATGGGGGCCATCCGCTCATCAGATGCGGTGGGTAATGCCAACGCCAAGCCAAATGGTTTTTATGGCGAGGATGCCTGCCAGTTATGCCGCTACGCCGGCTTTAACGATAAACTTACCTCGATAGGGTTTTATGAATTTAACCCTGCTTATGACAACAACGGGCAAACCGCCATGCTGCTATCGCAAATGATATGGTATTTTATTGATGGCTTTTATAACCGCAAAAAGGATTTTCCGCTCAACCCAAAATCGCAATACCTTATTTACAAAACCAGCCTGAAGCACGAAGAGCACGAACTGGTGTTTGTGAAAAGCAAAAAAAGCGACCGCTGGTGGTTGCAGGTGCCTTACCCAACAGGCGGATCGAAAAACGAACGCTACCATTTAGTGCCCTGCCGGTACGAGGATTATAAGACCGCCCGCAGTGGCGATATGCCCGACCTGTGGTGGCGAACCTACCAAAAATTGAACTGATTGGCAATTGATTAGCCTTTTAGCCGTTATGTACTTTTACGATTTTATAAATGAACAGAACTTTTTTATGCCTGCTGGCGTTTTTTCCGGCAGTGGCATTTGCACAAAATGCGCAGCCTTTTACCATAAATGCAAAGGTTGGCAAGTATAATACGCCCGCGCAGGCATTCCTGGCCTACCGTTTGGGCGCTAATACGGTTACCGATTCGGCCAAAATTATAAATGGCGAATTTACCTTTACCGGCACGGTAACGAACCCCGTGAACGCTACCCTTTTTATTGATGCGAAGGGGATTGGCTTTACTAAATTTGTTGCGCAAAATTTTAATGAAAGCAGCGGGCCATCAAAGTCGACTGATTATTTAGGTTTATTTATCGACAAAGGCACGATGACCCTCACATCTGCCGATTCCCTTAAAAAAGCAAAGATCACCGGTTCTAAAACAAACGACGATGATGCTAAATTAAAGGCGGCTTTAAAACCGATATACGAAAAGGCGAAAGCCTTAAATAAAGAGGCGCAGGCAGCAACACCGGCGCAGCAGCAATCTGCGGCTTTCCAAAACAGTATGCAGGAAAAATACGCTGCCCTGCAAAACGAGCAACGTACATTACTAAAGAATTTTATATCGGCTAATACCGATAGTTACCTTAGCCTGATGGCATTAGCCAGCGTAAGCGGCCCTTCGCCGGATGTGGCAGAGGTGGAACCGATATTTAACGCCTTATCTGACGATTTGAAAAACTCTGACGAGGGCAGGCAATTGCGCTACTCGCTTGATAAATTGAAAATAACGGCCATTGGTTCTATAGCGCCTGATTTTATACAGAACGATGTAAACGGCAAGCCGGTGCAACTGTCATCTTTTCGCGGTAAGTACGTGTTGATTGATTTTTGGGCATCGTGGTGCGGCCCGTGCCGCCAGGAAAACCCCAATGTAGTGCGCAACTATCATAAATATAAGGGTAAAAACTTCACCATATTGGGCGTATCCTTAGATAAGGAAACCGCTAAAGATGCCTGGCTTGCGGCCATAAAAAACGACCACCTGGAATGGACGCAGGTATCCGACCTTAAATTTTGGCAAAATATGGCGGCTACGCTTTACGGCGTGCATGCCATCCCTCAAAATTTCCTGATAGACCCGCAGGGGAAAATAGTAGCCAAAAACCTTCGTGGCGATGCGCTTGATGATAAGCTGGAAGAGTTGTTGGGGAAGATATAATTGCTCATTGGGTCATTGAGTCATTAAAAAGGCGGAATGGCATGTGCAGTTCCGCCTTTTCGCTTTCAGCGGTTTTTTGGTGTCGTCACCATCAAGCTGCAAAGCCTCTAACGTGATATTTATCGTTTCTTTGATTTGATTTTGACAGTTTGTTTCCACCATCTATTTGAGGTGTACTTTTTCATTTCCACGCTTTGCCCCACCCATTGGTACTTTGTATTTTCTAAAGGGAGGGCAAAATCATTAAAGTCATTACGAATGTTATTTTGAAGCCAACGCTTGTATATCAGGTAAATATCATCAATGGCAGTTTGATCATTATTAAGTACAATGCCCGTATTTTTGTCGATTAGTTTAGGTTGCAGTGGTGGATAGCCGCGAACAAACATTCTTGTAATTGAAAAAAGGGCCTCTATCTGAATTGTGAAATGCTCTCTGTCCTGCGGATGCGTATATTTAAAAAAGTAGTACTGCTTATCGCTTTTTGTTGTATCCCCGTTAAATGTTAAGTATTCTTTTAATATCCGCATTTTTTGTACTTTAGAATAACG
This sequence comes from uncultured Mucilaginibacter sp., assembly GCF_946481715.1. The sequence goes on from NZ_CAMLOV010000116.1 coordinate 9,033, forward strand.
GGCGCTGAATCCATCTTCATCTCCAAGGGTATAAAAAACTCCGGGTTTGGCATCTGGCGGAAAGATAAATTTCAACTCGAGATGCTGGCCATAGTGATGCCTTGAAGTATCAATTTTACTTTTCGACAGGAATTGCGGCGCCGGCGTTTGTAGCGGCTTTGCCGTTTTACAGGATATCCCGGTGGCAAATACAATTAAAAAGATGGTTATTGTTACCCTCATCATTCATTTTCTTTTTATATAAGGCATTCCTTACCGTCTTACTATTTGGCTAAATAGGCAACTGTAGCAACATTCAGCCGTTGTTCTCGCCGTTTTTGGTGTCGTAACCAACAAGCCGCGACGTTTTCAAATGATCTATAATTGGTTATTTTGCAAACGCAATCGCGTCCGGACTAAAGTTATGCCGCTACGTTAAGTTAACCAAAGGCATCCGTATATTTGTTGGCAACAACACCAACAAACGCGAAACTAAACTAAATTTATAAAGCTCGGCCATGAAGAAACTACTGTTAGGCGGAATAGCATTTATACCGGCACTGCTTTTTGCACAGGATACAAAATATACTGTACAGGGCAATATTGGTACATTTAATAAGCCTGCCAAAGTTTACCTGCAATATAAAAAAGACGGCAGATCGGTTACCGATTCTGTTACCCTAAAGGATGGGGAATTCCGGTTTAAAGGCGATGCGGGCAATACGCCGGTTAGTGCAAGGCTTTGGTTTAACCCGACAGCATCAGGCATAGGCTCATCGAAAGATTCGCACCCCGTGTACCTGGAGCCGGGTGTTGTAAACGTAGCCACCGCCGATTTGCTGGCGCACGCCACAATAGATGGCCCCAAAACCAACAGGGAAAATGAATTATACCTTGCAGCGGTAAAAGTGATTGACGATGGCTACGACGCGCTGGATGCCCGGGCAAGAGAAGCCGGAGAGGCTGCAAAATCGGAAGCCTTTATCAAGCAGTTTAAACTGGAAGAAAAGGCAATAAGCGACAAATCGAAAGCAATTAATAAGCAATTTATAAAGGATCATCCCGATTCGTACATCAGCCTTACCCTTTTGCAATCCGTTGCCTATAGTTCTGATTATGCGGAAATCGCCCCGCTTTACGAATCGTTTACATCGGAGATAAAGGATTCGCCGGACGGGAAAAAGTTTGGTGCGCTGCTGCCAAAAATAAAAGCCGTTGCCATCGGCGCAACCGCCCCTGAATTTGCCGAAGCTGATACCGCAGGCAAAATGGTAAGCCTGTCATCTTTCCGCGGTAAATATGTGCTTATTGATTTTTGGGCATCCTGGTGTGGCCCATGCCGCGAGGAGAACCCGAACGTGGTGAGAGCTTACGCGAAGTATAAAGATAGAAACTTTACTATAGTGGGCATCTCCTCGGATAGGCCTGGAGCCAAAAAAGCCTGGCTCAACGCCATCCATCACGACGGCCTCACCTGGACGCAGCTGTCCGACCTTCAATACACTAACAGCAAAGTACCAAACCTGTACGCGGTAAAAGGCATCCCTCAAAACTTTTTGATAGACCCTAACGGAAAGATCATCGCCAAAAACCTAAGAGGGGATGATTTAAATGATAAGTTGGCGGAATTGTTCGGTAGTTCATTGGTTCAATAGTTCATTAGGCTAAGCATGATATAAAGAGCGAGCAGTGTCAATCCCGACAGGGACGTTTGCCGATATGTGAAAATTCGACGCGTTATCAACTTATGTAATTAGCATTAAGCATGCGCGCGAACGTGCTCACGTGTAGTATATATCAATGGCTCTCCTAATTCGGCCTCCAGTTTGGCAAGCGTTTTAAGTGTCAGGTTGTGATGCCCTTTAAGCCATTTGTTAATCTCAGATGGCTTTTTATTCATTTTAGTTGCCAAATCTTTTTGGGTATAGCCTTTTTCTTGCAGGATCTCGTTAATTCTCACCACGATATCTGTGTATTGACGTACAAAAATGCGTACTTCTTCGGGCGTTTCATCCAGTATCCTTTGTGCAACTTTACTTCTCATTTTATATTTTTTTATAGGAAAATTTCACCGTCGCCATTTGCTGAAATGATTTTTCTTTTACTTTCATCAATCGTTATCTCTCCATCTTTTAAAGCATCTTCAATTCGCTTTGCAAATTGGCAGGCCTCTACCCATTTCAAGTGCATGTCCTTACTTTCCTGGTTTGTCCATGAAGATTTAATGCCGCCATTAAACAAAATAACGATGTCACTTCGGTTATTGATCCGTAATGCATACAAGCGAAGCGGGAAGTTGGGGTAAGCAAACAGTATTTGCTTTACTGCCACACGGCCTGTATTCGGCAATCCTGTAACTTCGTTCTCTGGCCTGTTAAATAAAACATCAATCGCCCCATGGTCATCACCCACGCTATCCAATACAAAACTTAATAACTGTTGTGTAGCGCCTTTTAGTTCCGGTATGGCGTCATACTTATCAAAAAATCTGTCGGTTTCATTTTTATCCGAATCTTCCCACCGTACAGTATAAAAACTGCACTTTCGGCCCTCATCGTCCCAAACCTCCAATGCAAATATATTCACTTATAAGTTAATTTCAATTAAGAATAGAGATTTATTACTTATTGCAGTTGGTTTGGCCCAAAAGGCATGGCGTGCAGTTCCGGCTTTAATGACCCAATGACGCGAAGCATAATGACTCAATGACTAAAGAAGGTCAAACCCGATATCTTTCCTAAAATAAACTCCGTCGTAGTAAATACGGGCGGCATCGGCGGTGGCTTGCTGCAGGGCGGTGAACATATCATCCTGCAAGGTGGTGATAGCTAATACCCGGCCACCGGTTGATAGCACTTCTTCGCCCTTAAGCGACGTGCCTGCATGGAAAACATGCGAGCCACGCACATTCTCTATCCCGCTGATGGCTTTATCCTTTAAATATTCGCCGGGGTAGCCGCCTGCAACGCAAACTACGGTTGCGGCTACTTTGTCGGATATGATAATTTCTTTTTCGTTTAGGTTGCCCTGGGCCACACCTTCCAGCAGGTCTACAAAATCCGACTGGATACGGGGCATTACGCTTTCGGTTTCCGGGTCGCCCATGCGGCAGTTGTATTCTATTACCCATGGTTCGCCGTGGGTATTCATCAACCCTATAAAAATAAAGCCCTTGTAAGGGATGCCTTCTTTCTTAAGTCCTTCTACGGTTGGGATGATGACGCGCTGCTCCACCTTCGCCATAAATTCGGCATCCGCAAACGGAACGGGAGAAACAGAACCCATGCCGCCGGTATTTAAGCCGGTATCGCCTTCGCCAATACGCTTGTAATCTTTGGCCTCGGGCAGTATTTTATAGTGGGTGCCGTCGGTCATCACAAAAACCGAAAGCTCGATTCCAGGTAAAAATTGTTCTATCACCACTTTAGAGCTGGCATCGCCAAACTTTGCTTCGGTAAGCATTTCGGCTAACTCCAATTGGGCCTCTTCTAAGGTAAGGCATATTAACACGCCTTTGCCCGCGGCAAGGCCATCGGCTTTTAAAACAACGGGTAAGCCTGCTGTTGCAAGGTATTCAAAACCCTCCTGTAAAGTATCTTTGGTAAATGTTTTTGATGCAGCGGTAGGGATATTGTTGCGCTGCATAAACTCCTTGCTGAAATCTTTGCTGCCTTCCAGTTGCGCGGCTTCCTGCTGTGGGCCTATTACCGGGACGCCTTTCAAAGCATCATCTGCCAAAAAGAAATCGTGGATGCCTTTTACCAGCGGCTCCTCGGGGCCAACCAAAACCATATCAATAGCATTGCTTAGGGCAAACGCTTTAATACCGGCAAAATCGGTAACCTTAAGGTTTACGTTAGTGCCGTATTGCCGGGTGCCGGCGTTGCCGGGGGCAATAAAAAGGTTTTCGCATTTGGGGCTTTGGGCAATTTTCCAGGCGAAGGCGCTTTCCCTTCCGCCCGAACCAAGGATCAGGATGTTCATGAGGCCAAAGATAGTCAGCCCCCTCTATATCTCCCCCAGTTGGGGAGACTTTTTTTATATGGGAATTTATGCAGGTAAGCCTTACATTTACTTCATGTCGAAACGGATGAATAAACTGATGAATCTCCCGGTATATAAAAAAGCGGAGGAGATTTACGAAATGGCCAGGGTTATTGCGGAGGTAATTGATGAGAGTGATAAGCGCGAGCGGGAGTGGTTTACAACGGAGATATTAAGCAATGCCACTTTAATACTGGGCAAAATTGCAAACGCCGAGGGCGGTGGGCTTTATTCGTTACGGATGTACAATGCCGTACGCATCAGGCTGGCTATACAGGATATGATGAATGCCGTCATTAGTACCGAGATGTTTGGCATGAACGAGGACGACTATGTGCAGCTGATGCGCGATAAGGTGGAAGAGTTTAGGGTGGTATTTGTAGCATGGATCCGCGGCTTTGATAAAACGCACGATATCCCCGATGACTGGGGCATCCGCTTTGACACCAGCACACCCGAACAGGAGAAGCTGGAAGAGCTGATGTTTGATGAGGAAAAGTTTTTTAATGATTTTGATGATGATGATTTGGACTTGGGTGAGGAAGGGGACGATGATCCTCGATTTTGAGAACCATGGAATCATCCCATCGGCCTGAAATTGATTTTAAACCCTATATTTATATATTCACCTGAATCCGTAAATTAATGGCGACTATCAAAACTCCGAATATAATATCAGTATTAAAGCTTTGGGTAGCAACAATTGTATTGGGAAGCGTTGTTGCTGCCATAGTTTTGTACCTTAAGGACATTTACAGTGGGAATTATAACGATGCTTGGGACAATCCATTCTATTGTTTTATATTATACTTGTTTTTAGGAGGCCTCTTTTCTATTCCTTCATTGATTATTTTCGCCTTATTGGATGGCGCTATACTCAAAATAAATTTCAGGCTCAAATTTTGGGCTACCTATTTTTTAGGTTTAATATGCACGCTGGCTCCATTTTACTTCTTTTGGGGAGGGTTGAATGTAGAGCACAGGGCGAATTTGATAATATCCGCTGTTTGCTTTGCTGCCGTCTATGCCGTTAGCTTTTTTATTTTTAAACGGACAAAGGCGCTATCCACATATCGTTGATTTGGCACGCCCTTAACCTTTTGCCTTTCTCCTTTCAGCTTAAAACTGTACCTTTGCCTGTCAAAATGACTCTGAAATTGCACTGGCGCAATTGTTGAGTCCGGTGTACTATATACAAACAACATGTTAGACTTTTTTAGTAAGCTTTTCGGAAGCAAATCAGAACGGGATGTAAAAAGCATACAACCTATAGTTGAAAAAATAAAGGCTGAATTTGCCAAATTAGGCGGGCTGAGCAATGATGAGCTTAGGGCTAAAACCATAGAATTTAAAGAAACCATCGCCACCGGCCTTTCCGGCATCGACAGCGAGATACAGGCCATTAAGGACCGTACCGAGAACGAGCTGGATATGGAAGTAAGCGAGAAGGTAGAGCTTTATACCCAGCTGGATAAGCTGGAGAAAGACCGCAACAAAGAGCTGGAAGATATCCTGATAAACATATTGCCTACTGCATTTGCCGTAGTTAAAGAAACCGCAAAACGTTTGGCCGAGAACCCGAGCATTGAGGTTACCGCAACCGCTTTCGACCGCGAACTGGCGGCCAAAAAGGGCAACGTGGTAATAAAAGGCGACAAAGCTACCCACAGCAGCACCTGGCTTGCTGCCGGCAACGAAGTTACCTGGAACATGGTACACTACGATGTGCAGCTGATAGGCGGTATCGTTTTGCACCAGGGTAAAATATCTGAGATGGCAACGGGCGAAGGTAAAACGCTGGTAGCCACGCTGCCTGCTTACTTAAACGCACTTGCCGGGCAAGGCGTACACATTGTAACCGTGAACGACTATCTGGCACGCCGCGATAGCGAGTGGATGGGCCCGTTGTACGAGTTCCACGGCCTATCGGTAGATTGTATTGATAAACACGAGCCAAATTCGGAAGAACGCCGCAAGGCTTACCTCGCCGATATCACTTTTGGCACAAATAACGAGTTTGGCTTTGATTACCTGCGTGACAACATGACACGTAGCCCCGAAGAGCTGGTGCAACGCAAGCTGCACTACGCCATGGTGGATGAGGTGGATTCGGTATTAATTGATGATGCGCGTACACCTCTGATCATCTCCGGCCCTATACCACGTGGTGATGAGCACGAGTTTTACGAGCTGAAACCACGCATAGAGCGTTTGGTTAACGCGCAGAAAGCGTATGTGAACAGCGTGCTGAACGAGGCCAAGAAAGCCATAAACGATGGCAAGACCGGCGTTGACGAAGGTGGCTTAGCTTTATTGCGTGCACACCGTGCTTTGCCAAAAAGCAAGGCGCTGATAAAATTCCTGAGCGAAGGCGGCAACAAAACCGTATTGCTGAAAACAGAGAACCATTACATGCAGGATCAGGGTAAGGATATGCCGAAGGTAGATTCTGAACTGTTCTTTATTATTGATGAGAAAAATAACTCGGTAGAATTGTCGGAAAAAGGTATCGAACTGATCACCGCTTCCGGCGAAGACCCAAGCTTTTTTGTGATGCCTGACGTAGGTACCGAGATTGCCCGTATCGAGAAATCTGACCTTGCTGCAGAGGAAAAAATCGCTAAGAAGGATGAGCTGATGCGCGATTTCTCCATAAAATCAGAGCGTATCCACTCGGTTAACCAGTTATTGAAGGCTTACACCTTATTTGAAAAGGATACCGAATACATCCTTGACGAAGGCAAGGTAAAAATTGTAGATGAGCAAACCGGCCGTGTGCTGGATGGCCGCCGCTATAGCGATGGTTTGCACCAGGCAATTGAGGCTAAGGAAAATGTGAAGGTAGAAGATGCTACCCAAACCTTTGCCACCATCACCCTGCAAAACTACTTTAGGATGTACCACAAGCTTTGCGGTATGACGGGTACTGCTGTTACCGAAGCAGGTGAGTTTTGGCAGATATACAAGTTGGATGTGGTAGAGATACCAACCAATACGCCAACCAGCCGTGCAGACATGCAGGATTTGGTTTACCGTACCATCCGCGAGAAATACAACGCTGTTGCCGAGGAGATAGAAAAACTTACTAAGGCGGGCCGCCCGGTACTGGTAGGTACAACATCGGTAGAGATATCAGAATTACTGAGCCGTATGCTTAAACTGCGCGGCATAAAACATAACGTACTGAACGCCAAAATGCACCAGAAAGAAGCCGATATTGTGGCCGAAGCAGGGCAGGCAGGCACCGTTACCATTGCAACCAACATGGCTGGCCGTGGTACGGATATAAAATTAGGTGCAGGCGTGCAGGCATCAGGCGGTTTGGCCATTGTTGGTACCGAACGCCACGAAAGCCGCCGTGTTGACAGGCAGTTGCGCGGACGTGCAGGACGCCAGGGCGACCCGGGTTCATCGCAGTTCTTCGTATCCTTAGAGGATAACCTGATGCGTTTATTCGGGTCGGAGCGGATCTCTAACCTGATGGTGCGTATGGGTATCGAAGAAGGCGAAGTGATCCAACACTCGATGATCTCCAAATCTATCGAGCGTGCGCAAAAGAAGGTAGAAGAGAATAACTTTGGCATACGTAAGCGTTTGCTGGAGTATGATGATGTGATGAACTCACAGCGTACGGTTATCTATGCAAAACGTAAAAATGCTTTGTTTGGTGAGCGCCTTGAAGTGGATTTGAACAACACCATTTTTGATGTAATTGAAGATGTGGTTACTGAATACAAAGAGGCAAACAACTTTGATGGTTTCCAGCTGGAAATTATCCGCCTGTTCTCGGTTGACCCGGATACCGACAAAGAACAATTTACAAGTACCCCGCTGAACGCATTGGTTGATAAAACCTTTGCCGAGGTGGTAGAGTTTTATAAGCGGAAATCTGAGCAGGTTGCGCAGCAGGCATACCCGGTATTAAAGGATGTTTACGATACCCGCGGCCAGTATGTAGAGAACATTGTTGTTCCGTTTACCGATGGCGTGCATGGTTTGCAGGTAGCTGTTCCGTTAAAGAAGGCGGTAGAAAATAAAGGTGCCGAGGTGTTTAAATCTTTTGAGAAGAACGTAACCCTGTACCTGATAGACGATGCCTGGAAAGAGCACTTGCGCGAAATGGACGAACTGAAACAATCGGTACAAAACGCCGTTTACGAACAAAAGGACCCGCTGTTGGTTTACAAATTCGAAGCGTTTAACCTGTTCCGCCAGATGTTATCAAACGTGAACAAAGAGCTGGTGAGCTTCCTGTTCCGTGGTGGTATTGCTGTACAGCAGGAGCCGGAGCAAGTAAAGGAAGCAAAGCCTGAACCAAAACTTGATCTGAAGAAAATGCGTACCTCTAAACCGGAACTGGTTGGCGAAGCCAACGGGATGCCGTTTGAAGATACCCGCGAGATACAAAAAGCAACCCCTGTAAAGGTTGAGCAAAAAATAGGCAGGAACGACCCTTGCCCATGCGGAAGCGGCAAGAAGTTTAAAAACTGCCACGGCGCAGGGCAGAATTAATATAAAATAACGTCATCCTGAACTTGTTTCAGGACCCCACAGGATAGGTCGCCACTATAATGGCGACTTTGCAGATGAGGTGCCGAAACAAGTTCGGCATGACGGTGTTGAAAAACCCCACGCGTCATTGCGAGGTACGAAGCAATCTCCCGATAGGCATATCCATTATGCATAGTTTAGAGATTGCTTCGTACCTCGCAATGACGGTTTAAAAAACTACTATAAATGAAAAGAGCAATATTTGATCGTAAAGCTAAGTTAAGCCTCATCAAATTTTGCTCTTTTTTTATGCTGGTACTTTTATCGGCGGCAGCTTCGGCACAAACAAAAGGCAAAGTAATAGTAGTGCGTGACCCATTGTTTGATACCCTGCTGGCCAAACGCGCCATGCTGAACAGGGGTGGCGGCGGTTCAGTTTCGGGTGGTGGTACATACACCTCTAATTACGGCTACCGCCTGCAGATCTATAGCGGATCTAACCGAAACGCGGCTTATGCTGCGCAGGCAAGGTTCAACCGCGAATTCCCGGA
>NZ_CAMLOV010000117.1 GCF_946481715.1 uncultured Mucilaginibacter sp.
CTTTAATCTAGGCCGGTAATACCTGCCATTTTAAAACAGTTTTTCGTCTGGTGGTTTAACGCCTGCCAGCCGCAGGTATACGGTTGTTTGCCCCCTGTGGTGTGCCTGGTGCTCTAATGCCTTGCCCAGGGCTACCCTTTTAGCCATATCAAAACTGCCAATCATTTTAACGGATTCGTCCAATTGTGCGTCAGTCAGTTTTTTGATTTGACTGATTACAAAATCATAGCTGGCCAGCACTATTTTGCTTACTTCAGATTTTGTTTTGCCTCCTGTTTTTTCCCAAACGCCCAGCTCAAAAGGGCTCTTTATGCCCATTGCCGAAGAAGCAAGGCCGTAGTTGGCATCAGCCAGGTGTAAATTTTGTTCGGCAAATGACCGCATTTCGGGCGTGGGCTTCAAAGAATAGCCACTTTCAGGCATGGCCTCCAGGTACTCTTTTGTATAAGCTTTAGATCGTTCCCATTCCTTTACCAATTCGGTTACTTTTACCTGTGCTGTTGCTAATTGACTGATCATAATGAGATATATTGCTGTGGTTAAACTTTTCATTTCCTTTGTTTTTAGTTGTTTACAAATATTCGCTTTGTCGCGGTGGGCGGTTTTTCGAATTATTGAGAAAACTATTAGCCATTAGCATCCGCTGTAGCGTTCAATAGTTTGTCTATCTTCTCCAATTTCCCTACCCAACCGTTCAGCAGCCCGTTGTAGAAAGCCAGGTTTTCCGCTTTGGCGAAACCGCGGTGTTCCAATGTAAGATCGGTACCTTTTTCCGTGGCCTGCAGGGTCCAGGTAACTACCGATTCCAGCGTTATCTCGCCGCCGCCAGGCCCGGTGTTCCAGGTATAGGATAGTGTTTCGAGGGGTACTATCTCCAGCACCTTGCAATAATGGACACCGTCGAAATTGAGGGCGGGGATTGGGTTGGTAGTGAAATTGAACTCGTGGCCTACTACCGGCCGGAAGTTGTTCTTCATCAGCCATTGCGCCATCAGTTCGGGATTAGTGAGGTATTCCCAAACCGTTTCTGTAGGGTGCGCGTACGAAAATTGGTGTTTAATAACTTTTGACATAATGCGTAACTTTTAAGTTACCCAAATGTATAAGTAACTTCTGAGTTACGCAAATTTTTATTGAAAAAGATTTAAATTAGCTAAAATGGGTGCAGAATTAATTAAAATAGGCGAAGAGAAGGGTGCCTTAGAAGTAATCTTACCTCAGTATAAGCGCTAAATATTTGTCGTGTTGCACCCGTCATATGTCGTTTTTGCACAGCGTGTAAGGCCGGAGTGCCCGCTATATTTGTATTGTCAACCAAATCAAAATTATCGTTATGAAAAAAGTATTTAAAGCATCTGCCGCCCTAAAACCGTTATTAATAATTGCCATGCTGTTTTTTATAGTATTGCAGTCTAACGGGCAAAAACTTAAACCTGCCGCCAGTGGCTATGCACCGGTTAACGGCGTTAAGATTTATTACGAAATATATGGCAAAGGCAAGCCCATCGTTTTGCTGCACGGTGCTTTTTATACCATTCAAATGAACTGGGCGGAGTTGATACCCGAACTATCGAAAACACGGAAAGTAATTGCCCTCGAAATGCAGAGCCATGGGCACTCGCCCTATTCCGACAGGAAATTAGACATTGTTACCCTGGCAAGCGATGTGGCAGCGGTAATGGATTATTTAAAAGTTGATAGTGCCGATGTTGCGGGATATAGCATGGGTGGCTCTATAGCCTACCAGTTGGCAGTACTAAGCCCTAAAAAGGTAAATAAATTGGTTATCATTTCTTCTACCTATAAAAACAGCGGCTGGGTACCCGCAGTAAACACCGGCTTTAAAGATTTTAAGCCTGAATTTTTTGATAATACCCCATTGCACACCGGTTACAATGCGGCAGCGCCCGATAAAACAAAATGGAGGAAATTCTTAGCTCAGATGATCGTTTTTGCCGATGAGCCCTTCGATGTTGGCGACAGCAATATTGCCAAAATTACCTCGCCGGTATTACTTATCTCTGGCGATAACGACGGGCTGGATAAAGTTGAACTGATGAAAACCTACCAGCTATTCGGCGGCGGCGTAGCTGCCGACCTGGCGCCAATGCCAAAATCGCATTTAGCAATTATACCATCACAGAGCCATGTCGGCGTAATGATGCAGACGAAAACGATATTGGGGTATATGAATGGGTTTTTGAAGTAAATAACGAAAGCCATTGAGCATCTGTTGATACCTAACTCGCTTCATTCTTATCCCCCCTCAGCAGCCTGAATCTTTTGCGGGCATCGTTTAGCCAGAGGCTGCCGGGATAGTTGGTTATTATTTTTTGGTAAAAAGTTTGGGCAATGGCGGGGTTATTTAGCTTAGTTTCGTTGATGTCTCCCAGCATAAAAACGGCATCGTCTGCCCAAAGGTTGTCGGGGTAATTATCGGCAATTTGCTTTAGCAGCACCACCGCATCGCTATATTGTTTTTGCTGTATCAGTATTCTGGCCTTAGCCATCAACACATCCGCTTCCAACGCATTGCCCGGGTATTTTTTGCCGATGCTGTCAAGCGTAAGTATAGCCTTGCCGGTTTGCTCGGCAAATATAAGCAGATCGGCGCGGGCATACATTTTAAGGGCATTGCCGGCACTATCTACTGCCAGGTTATCAGCTATCAGTAAGGATAAATTCAGCGCGTCGTTGGCAATCAGCTGGCTGGTTGCTGCCTTTAACACATCCAGCTGGCGGCGGCTAAAGTTAAAATCGCCGGTGTAATAGGCCAGTTTGGCATTGCGTAAAATGGCTTCCTGCGCTATGGCTGTATTGGGGTTGGCCAGTTCTACCTGGCTGTAGGTTAGGGTGGCATCCCATGGTTGGCCATTTAGCAGGTAAATATCCCCCAGGTCTATTTTACAACTGGCCATTAGGTTGGGGCGCACATCGGCAATGGCCACAGCGCTTTCCAGCAAGGCCTGTGCATCTTTCAGTTTATGTAGTTTAAAGGCCTGCAGGTTGGCCAGTTTCTGCATGGCAAAAACCGTGCTGCGGCTCCGCCCAAATTCGGTAAGCAGGTTTATGTAATCAGGCTCCAGCCCCATCAAGTCGGCCTGGGTGTACTTACCGGTTGTTACCTTTAAATTTTTAGTGTTGATGAGCTCTATTTTGGCCGAAACATAGTTGGGGTTATCCTTGCCTTTGCCGATGATATATTCGTACCCGCGTATGGCCTCGTCATAAGCCTCGTTGGTGTTAAGCGTACTGCACAGTTCGTAAATATCGCTGCCATCATCGTTTTGGCGGCGGCTTAGGGCAAGCGCCTGGTTAAGGGCCTGGGCAAAATCTTTTTGCTGCAGGTATTGCCAGGTAAGCAGGTTAGTGTATATGATCTGTTGCGGGTCTTTCTGTATCCGTTTCAGCAAGGCAAACTTTAGGATGTCGTAATCGGCGTTCCCTTCGTATACCGAGGCCATCGTGCTTTCGGCCTGGGTTATAAATGTTGGGTTTGCCGGCAAAAAGTTGAGGTATTCTTCGGTAAGCCCGGCCTTATCGCGCTTATAGCGGTAAAGGTTTATCAGTTCGAAAGAAAACAGCGCATCGTTATGCAGTATTTTACGCCCCTGCAAAAATATGCGCACAGCATAATCTACATTGGCGTTTTGGTAAAACTGCGATGCAATGCTGGTTATTTCGCTTTGGTCGGCCGGGAGGTTTTTAATGAGGGCCGTATAAATGGCGTCGGCTTTGTCGGTATTGCCTTGTTGTGTATAAATGGTGCCGAGGGCGATGGTGTACTCGTAACTATTTGGGTGTTTACGCACCATTTTTTTGGTTATGCTTTCGGCATCGTCAAACCTTTTGGCGCTCAGCAGGGCATTAAGGTACTGCTGGTAGTAAGCCTCGTTATCCTGTTTATAAAGTTTAAGGTATATATCAAGCGCTTTTTGCTGGTCGCCGTTTTGGGCATATTGCCTTGCCAGCAACAAATCATTATTTTGTGCAAAAAGCTTTGCACTACAAGCAAAAAAGAGTATAATTATGATGGAAAAACACTTCATTCTTTTTTTATATTTATGCGCCCCCATGAATTGTATATAACGCTGTTGCAGGGTAAAATTGTAGTGACATTTGCATTTCGGTATTTTAAAATAAGTAATTTGACCCTTAATTATAAATTAAGCCAGTAATTCATGCCCGGCCGTTTAAGAATTTTATTCGTTGTTTTTTTTGCCTTATTGTGTGCCTGCAAGCATAACGAGGTACGGAAAATACCCGTAAGCGACTTTTTTAAGACACCCGAGAAAACCTTTTTCAAAATATCTCCCGACGGCAAATTTGTATCGTACTTAAAGCCTTATAAAGATAAGCAAAATATCTACATCAAGTCGTTGCAGACAGGTGCCGAGCAGATGGCAACGGCCTATACCGATTATTCGGTACGCGATTATTCGTGGACGTTTAACAACCAGATAGTTTTTACGCAGGATATCATCGCCAGTGATGTGTTCAAAGTTTTTACGCTGGATGTGGCCACCCTTAAAATAACAAACCTGCTTAACCTGGATAAGGTGCGCATTAGGATACTTAACCGTAACCGCCTGCAACCCGACGTGATAACGGTAAGCCTGAACAAGCGTGATGCGGCAAATTTTGATGTGTACCGGATGAACGTAAAAACCGGAGAGCTTACGCTTTACCTGCAAAACCCGGGCAATATAACCAAATGGTACCCCGAACCGGATGGCAAAATACGCATGGCAAAAGCATCTGATGGGGTTAATGAAACCATCCTGTACCGTGCCAACGAATGGTCCCCGTTTAAATCCATTGTCAAAAGCAACTTTAACGATAGGTTAGAGCCGATAGCCTTTACAGGGGAGAAGAATTATTTCTACGCACTATCTAACGTAAACAGGGATAAAACCGCCGTTGTAGAAATAGACGCCGATAGCGGTAAAGAGATAAAAGTAATATACGCCAGCGCCCGCGCCGATATTATGGATGTAAGCTACTCTAAAAGCAAGCGCCGTTTAGAGCTTGCAGCCTGGGAGGAGGCTAAACCGCAAAAGCACTTTTTAAACGGCGAAGCCGAGGCCATGTATAAGTGCATTGAAAGCAAGTTGCCGGGCAACGAGGTAAACATTGTGGACCGCGACAGCATCGAAAACCGGTTTATCATCAATACCTATACTGATAAAAGCCCGGGCTCGTATTATTTGTACGAAGTAAAAGGCGATAAGCTGACCAAGCTTGGGGATATCAATTCGGGCATACACGCCGAGGAATTTTGCACTATGCGGCCTATAAGCTTTAAGGCATCTGATGGTTTAATCATCAACGGCTATTTAACCGTACCCAACGGTAAAGAAGAAAAGAACTTGCCTGTAGTAGTAATGCCGCACGATGGCATCTGGAGCAGAGACTCCTGGGGTTATGACTCCGAAGTGCAGTTTTTGGCCAACCGTGGTTATGCGGTGTTCCAGGTGAACTACCGCGGCTCGGCGGGTTATGGCAAGGCCTTCCGCAAGGCGGGCTTTAAACAGGTGGGCGGCAAAATACAGGATGATATTACCGACGGTGTGCGGTGGCTTATAACCAATAAAATAGCTAACCCCAAAAAGATAGCCATTTTTGGCGGGGGCTTTGGCGGCTTTTCGGCATTGCATGGCGTATCGTTCCACCCGGGGCTGTACAACTGTGCGGTAGTAAAATACGGGCTTATTAATTTTTTTACCTTTTTAAAAGATGCACCGCCATTTTACAAGCCATTTTTAAAGATGACCTATGAGATGATAGGCGACCCGGAGAGGGATGCGGAGCAATTACGGGCCATATCGCCGGTTTTTCATACTGATAAAATAAAAAGCCCCTTGTTGATATTCCAGGGGGCTAAGGACCCGCGGGCAAACATTAGCGAATTAAACCAATTTGTGCGCGAGCTAAATAAACGCAATGTGCCGGTTATTTACAGGTTAAAAGAAAACGAGCGCGCCTTTTTCCGGAGCGAGCATAACCGTATGGAGATGTATGCCGAGATAGAAAAATTCCTGGAAGCCAATATGCAGGGTAAACAATAGCCGCTATGAAGGCGCAAAAAAAAATTTACCGCACCAATTTTTCGCTCATAACCGCCTTTTTGGTGCTGATAACGGTCACGCTCATCATCGCCATATTTATTTCCTATAAACTAACGTCTAAGTATGTGGAGAACGAATTCGCCTCAAAAAAAATTGAGGTGCTGGAGCAAACCATCAGGCCGTATAACGATTTCTTTTTTACGAAGATCCCCGAAATAACTTCTTACCAAGGCTTTTTAGATTCGGCCTCGGCGGCTAATTATTCTGCTACTGTTTTCAGTGCTTATCCATTTGTGCGCAAGGTTCTGTTTTACGATATACAAATAGGTACCCCCGATGAAAAAAATAGCGACGGAATAACCGTAAAGTCTATTTACAGGTTTAAGCCAAAAAATGGCGGCATTGCCGGCAAAAAGGATATGAGTAGCGCCAACGATGGCGATTTTAAGCAGATGGCGCTAAAGCTAAGCACTTTTATTAGCGTGGCAGATACTTCCAGGTTGCCTACACAGGATGAGATATTTAAAACATTTTACAATGTTAACCCCGATAAAATAAGCTACCTCAACATCCCCCGCAGGGAAGACATCCGCATATACCGGGCCTTGCTGGGGAACAAAAGAAACGATGGGTTCGGTAAGCAAAACATGATGACCTTCTCGCTCGACCCGCATTTTTTGGAGGTGGATAATACGCATAAAGAGCTGTACCAGGAGGTAACCATCCAACCCGTAGTGTACGACCCGCTGGATGTGGCAAAAGAAAAGGTAATTACCGAGGCTGCCTTACCCGGTGCCTTCTCAAACTTCAAGCTCTATTTCAGTTCCGAACGGTCGCATCTAAATAAAGAGATAGAACGGCGGTACTTACCTATTGGTGCTATACTGCTGTTGGTGTATTTTTTCCTGGTGCTTATCAGTTACCTCATTTACCGCAATTTAAACGTTAATTTAAAAGTGTTTAAGCTACAGTACGATTTCATCAACAACTTTACGCACGAGTTTAAAACCCCGGTGAGCGTTATCAAGATTGCCGGATCTAACCTTAAAGGCGATGCCGAACTAAGCGAACGCCAGCGGAAACATTATGGGAAAATATTGGACGAAGAGGCTGATAAGCTGAACGAACTGATGAATAAACTGCTCTCTTTTACGCAACTGGAGAACAAATCCATCAACGTAAAGCGCGAAGAAATAAACCTGCCGGAATTTGTGAAGGGTTATATAGCTACCTTTAAGATAAAATACCCTGATTTTAAAATGGAACAGCAAGTAGATGTGGCCAAATTCAATAGTGACCCCGTGCTGCTTGGCAGCGTTTTCCAGAATTTAATGGAGAATGCTTACAAATATTCGCACCCCGGGAAAAAGGAATTATTCATCAGTATAAAACAGGAGAAGCGTAATATTGTATTCTCTTTTGCCGATAAGGGCATAGGGATGGAAAAAAGCGAGCAGGGTGATGTTTTTAAAAAGTTTTATAGGATAGAGAACCAATACAACCAAAACGGCAGCGTGGGCCTTGGGTTGGCATTTTGCAAAGAACTGGTGAACTTTATGGGCGGTACTATTGCGCTGAACAGCAAAATAAATGAAGGTTCGACGTTTATTGTTACATTGCCGATGGAAAATTAGTGCGGCGTCGGCTGGGCTGCTGCCTGTTCGGAATAAAACAGAAACGTCATATGCGGGCGTTTGCAGGTTGGCTACCTATCCCGTGGGGTCCTGAAATAAGTTCAGGATGACGAGTTTTTCAATCTGGGTTTTTAGAAGATATTTTTAAATAAAAAATGAACAAAGAAATTAAAATAGCGCTGGTAGAAGACGACGAAAACCTGAGGTTTTTGGTGGCCGAGCGCCTGCAAAGCGAAGGTTATAAAGTTTTAGAATCGGCCAACGGCATAGAAGCCGAAAGCATGATATTGCTGGAGCAACCCGATATTGTATTGCTGGATTGGATGCTGCCCGGCAAGCAAGGCTCTGACGTATGCGCCACTTTGCGCGAAAAAGGCTTTGATAAGCTGGTGATCATGATGACGGCCAAAGCGCAGGATATCGATAAAATTGGCGCTTATAATTTTGGCGTATCAGATTATATAACCAAACCCTTCAACATGGATGTGCTGGTGGCGATGATAGACAGCAAGATAAAATTCTCGCTAAATAACGAGAAAACCGAATCGCACAAATTTGGTAATATGGAGCACCTGCCAAATACCCACCTGCTGATACGCGATGGCCGCAAAACCGAGCTGACGATTTTAGAGAACCGTATTTTGCTGTACTTCCTCAAAAACAAAAACAAAGTAATAAACCGCGAAGAGCTGATGATGGAAGTTTGGGGCTACAATGCCGATGTAAACACCCGCACGCTGGATATGCATATTGTACGCCTCCGCAAAAAGATAGAGAACAACCCCGATTCGCCAACCTACCTGCAAACGGTAAGGGGTATAGGGTATAAGTTTGTTTATTGAAGAGAAAAGCAGGTTTCTTGAATTTATGTCCCGTTAAGGGACTACCGCTTTGTAGGTCACAAAAAAATATAGATTTATGCCACGTAGTGGCTACCCTTAAAGAGGGGTTGCATACCTAAGGCATGCTAAATGGGTTTTTCCCGGGGCTACAAAGCGGTAGTCCCTAACCTGGACTGGTTCTTATTTCTTATACATTCTCGCTCCCACAAAATCCTTAAAAAATAATTTCGTTTCTATCAGCGAATAATCTAATTGCACAAACTCGCGATCCACATTCGGCAATCGCCACGATTGTACTCCACAAAGCACTTTAAAAAACAACAGCATACTTTTCAGCATTAAAAACTGCCACCATTTGCCGGTTAGCTGGAAATCGGTATTGAGCCATAGGCCGCCGGGTTTCAGCATTTGATGGATGTGATGGAAGGTTGCCGGCAGATCTGCCTGTGTGTAATTGTCGAAAAGGAAGGGCGTGATGATGATGTCGAAATGCTCAGGATACCTTACTTCCTCTATTGCCCGGTTAATAAACTCAACCTGGTTTGCACCAATATTTCGGTTGCGCGATAGGCTCATCATTTTGCATGAGATCTCCACATAAACAATGTTTAAGCCTGTTGGGTGTACTTTAGCGATCTCTTCTAAGATCCAGCCGGTGCCCCCGCCGATGATCAACACTTTCGCATCTGCAGGTATCTCCGGTAAAAAATAAGTTTGTGCTTTTACAAGTGCATTGCCAAACACCAGGCGCGATAAGCCATCATAAAAAGATGCAGAGTTATCATAATTGCTTGCCATTTATGCGTTTGCAGATTGTATGGTGTATTTATTATATTAGGGCAATCTTAATCATTATCTATGAAGGCCTTGTATCTTAAACCTGTTTTATTCCTGCTGGTTTTGCTAAACGCGCAAACTTTATTTGCGCAACCGCAACCGCCGGCAGAGGATAAATATAACCGCAAAGAAGTGATGATACCCATGCGCGACGGGATTAAATTGTTTACGGTGGTATACACACCAAAAGATCAGCATGACAAGTTGCCGTTTTTGATGACCCGTACCCCGTATGGCGTAGCCAAAAGCCGCAGCCCCGAGCGTAATTCGTACACGCGCGACCTGGCAGAAGACGGCTACATATTTGTTGCGCAGGATATCCGTGGGCGGTATAAATCCGAAGGTACGTTTGAGATGCAGCGCTTTAGCCGCGATAAAAGCAAACCTAATAGTATAGACGAAAGCAGCGATACTTATGACACCGTGGATTGGCTACTAAAAAACGTAGCGGACAACAACGGTAAAGCAGGCATGTATGGCATCTCATACGATGGCTGGACAGCCCTCATAGGAGCCACAGATCCGCATCCGGCCCTGAAGGCGGTATCAGAGCAGGCTACGCCATCAGACATGTTCCTGGGTGATGATTTCCATCATAACGGGGCTTTCCGTTTAAGTTATGGTTTTGAATATGCCTTTATGGAGGAAGCATCCAAAACCGATACTCTTTACCAGTTTGGCACCTATGATACCTACGACTGGTATCTCAAGCTCGGTCCGCTATCCAACGTCAACAAAAAATATTTTCATAACAAATTACCCAGCTGGAACAATTTTGCAGCGCATCCCAATTACGATAGCTTTTGGCAAAAACAGGCGATGATGTTTAGGCTGGACCATCCGCGCATTGCCATACAGCATGTGGCCGGCTGGTGGGACCAGGAAGATTTTTACGGCCCGCAAAAGGCTTACGAGGTATTAGAAAAGCAGGATACGAAAAACCAAAATTACATTGTTATTGGCCCCTGGAACCATGGCGGCTGGGCAGGTGGCAATGGCGATAAGCTCGGCAACATCAAGTTCGGTACCAATACAGGTGTTACCTTCCGCAAGGATGTACAGGCGCGCTGGTTTGCTTACTACCTAAAGGATAAGGGCAATGGTAAATTTGCCGAAGCCATAACTTTCCAAACCGGCAGCAACGAGTGGAAGAATTACAGCAAATGGCCACCTGCCGAATCGAAAATTAAAAACATCTATTTCCATAGTAACGGCAAGCTGTCATTTACCCCGCCATCGGCAACAGAGGCTGCGGCCGATAGCTACGTATCCGACCCTGCCAAGCCTGTTCCTTATCGCAGCCGCCCGGTAGAAGAAACCTATGGCCCGGGCTCGCGATGGTTTACCTGGCTTACGGAGGACCAGCGTTTTGTAGATAATCGCCCTGATGTACTCAGTTGGCAAACCGATACGCTTACCAGCGATGTAACTATTACGGGTAATATATTAGCAAAACTATATGCATCTACCACCGGCAGCGATGCCGACTGGGTGATGAAACTGATAGATGTTTACCCGGCAGAGTACAAACCAGAAATGAAGATGAGCGGCTATGAGTTTATGATAGCGAATGATGTGTTTCGCGGGCGTTTCCGCAAAAGTTTCGAGCATCCGAAACCCATCACGCCGGGCAAAGTGGAATTGTACACTATAGACCTGCACGGCAGCAACCACCTATTTAAGAAAGGGCACAGGATTATGGTGCAGGTACAAAGCACCTGGTTCCCGTTGATAGACCGTAACCCGCAGAAGTACGTGCCCAATATTTTTGAGGCGAAAGAAAGCGATTATATCCCGGCTACACACAAGGTTTACCATACGGTGAAGTTTGCATCGGCGATTGCATTGCCTGTGGTGGAATAGTGTTAGGGATAATTTAACCGCAGAGGTAGCAGAGTATCCGCAGAGAGGCACAGAGAATTAATTCGGCAAAGCCTCTGTGTCTCTCTGCGCTAATAAATATGCAAATCTCAGTGCTCTCTGCGGTAAAAAGACTACTGCTATCGTATCACCCAATTAAACCCCACCAGCACCACGTACTGCAGCACCAGCACGCCATCAAGGTAAAAGAAATAATAATACTCATCCTTTTCCCATTTAGAGCGGAAGATAAGCCAGCCCATTAGGATTGCCGTTGTGGTGAGGGCGAAGAAATCTACACTAAAACCATTGTTGCGGAACAGGAACAGCAGTACCACGTACCCGGCAAGCAATACCTGGCAAAACAGGTAGGCATTCTTTTCGCCCCAGGCAACGGGGATGGTTTTTAAGCCCGATTGCCGGTCCTGGAACAGATCGCGGATGTCGAAAGGGACGGTTAGCGCGCCAATGAGGAGGAAGCGTTTGGCAATCAGTATCATGGTATCGCGCATGGATACATCTGCCAGGTGCTGGTTTTCGGCCTCTAAAATCGGCAGTAAAACACAGCTTAGCGTCCATACTATGGTAATGAGGATGGGCTTTAGGCCAGGGATGTTGCGTAGCCCAAACTTATGCTCGCCTATGGTGAAAAGCGGGATACTGTAGCAAAAAGAAAGAATAGACAGGAATACCAGCAATATCCGTGCTTCCATCGATAGCAGGAAAAACAGGGGGATAAGCGATAGCAGCGATACAATTGTAAACGTTACCATCAGCCGGTTATGCGAAAAGAACCAGCGCACACGCTTGTAGGGCGATGCCTCGGGCTTATCCGGCTTGGTTAATAATATACTGAAATTGTAAATGCCTAAGGTGGATGTAAAAAGCAGCCCGGTAACCGCCGGTATAGGTTTAGAACCAATAAGGTGAAAGGTAACCAGCGCCTGCGCGACGGCACAAAGCGACATAAACAGGTTGCTGAAAAGAAAAAAATCGAATACAGGCCCGAGCAGTTTTTTCATGGGTAACCTTTATGGATTTGGCCCGCGGTTGTTTTAGGCTTTTAAAGATGGATCGGCCGCGGCTTTTAATGTAAAAATAGTGATCTCCGGCAATATTCCAATTCTGCCGGGGTAGCCCAAAAAACCATAACCTACGTTTACGTAAATTTGCTGGTGCTTTTCGCGGTACAAGCCTGCCCATTCGGTGTAAACATATTCTATCGGGCTCCATTGGATATCGGGCGTACGTACACCAAACTGCATACCGTGGGTGTGGCCACTAAACATCGCGTCTATCTGTGGGTATTTTGGTAACACCTCTGCCCGCCAATGCGAAGGATCATGCGAGAGGAGGAGTTTTACCGGCAGGTCATCCGTATTTACAATGGCCTTATCCATGCGGCCGTATTTGGGGAAACGGCTCATTTCGCCCCAATTGCCTATGCCCAGCACACCAATCTCTTCGTTGCCTACTTTAATCCGGCGGTTTACATCCACCAGCAGGTCCCAGCCCAGTTCTTTGTGAGCAGTTACCATGTCGGCATTGTTTTTAATTTTGTCAGCCGCAGAAGGCCATTCGCTGTAGTCGCCGTAATCGTGGTTGCCTAATATCGAAAATACGCCAAGCGGCGCGCGTACTTTATCAAACACATCCATGTAATGCTTTACTTCCCCGGTTTGGCGGTTCACCAAATCGCCGGTAAAAAATATCACATCGGCCTTTTGTTTCATCAGCATTTCTACACCGGCCTTCATTTGCCATTTGCTGTGGAAACTGCCCGTATGGATATCCGATATCTGCCCGATGCGCATGCCATCAAAGGCTTTTGGCAGTTTGGGGAGGTAAAGGTTTACATGCTCCAATTGGTAATCGTACAGCCCTTTGCTCATGTTATGCTTAATAGCATAAAGCGGGATAGCGCCCGCAAGCAGCCCCGCCTTCATTAAAAATTCCGAACGGGGGATGGAGCCGAATAGGGCGGTTTCTTTTGTAGTTGCAGTAGCAGGGTTGGTAGCAGTTGCGGTGGCAGTTGTTTCGGGTGTTTTGTTTTTTTGTATGAGGTAGATAACAAACCGGCGGGCATCATCAACCAAAATAAACAACACGTAAAATATCTTGAAGATAAATACAATGAAGAACAGGAACAGCAGCGCCCCCCGCAGCCCAACGCCCCCCATCCGCACATAAACAGCACTGAATAAGGCTGTAATTAAAAATATAGAGCCGCCCCAATAAGAACGTTTAAACCACCTTTTATGGATAAACTTTGTTTTTTTGAACGCGGTTTGCAGCCCCCGAAGAATATAATAATCGATAGCTAACAGAACGATGATGAGCAAAATAGTAATTACCGGGCCCTGCATTAAATAAATAGCTGGTGAACAATAGGATTAGTAGCGGTCGTCGTCGATATCGGAATCGTCGTCGGGCTGCAAGTTAAACAAGCTATTGAACATATCCGAGAAAGCAAACCCATTATCTAAAAATCCCTTGTTCAGTTGCGAAAACTCTGCCAGCCCGTGCAGGATAAACTCCTGTAAAAGCAAGGTTTGGTTCTCGGTTAGGCGTGGGTGGAATTTCTTCACAATATCCTTTAGTCCGGGTACGGCATTCAGCAGTTTTTTGTATTCCTGCGCCGGCAGCCCATCAACCAAAGCAATGCTGTTGCCATCGCCAAACCAGTTGATGATCTCGGCATAAGGGTTTACGCCTTTTGCTTTTTTTGCCTTCTCCGGATCTGGGAAGAATTGCAGCAGCAATGTTTTTATGGCTTTGCCGATAAGGATATTGGCCACTTTGCCCGGGCCTTCCAGCTCGCCCTCGTAAACAAGTTCTATTTTACCGGTGATGGCGGGGATAACGCCCAGGAAATCGGAGATGCGCACAAACGTGCTGCTTTCGCCGTTGATGATCATCCTGCGCTCGGCATTGCTTATCAAATTCTCGTAAGCCGAAATGGTTAAACGTGCCGATACGCCCGATTTTTTATCGATGTATTCTGATGCGCGTGCCTCGAAAGCTATCTGCTCAATCAAATCTTTCACCAAGCCATCAGCTTCTACATTGATACGCTGGTCCGGCGTAAGCATGGCTTCCTGCTGGGTTATTTTGCGCGATATTTCTACCGTGCGCGGGTAGTGGGTAAGTATCTGGCTTTCTATACGGTCTTTCAATGGCGTTACAATGGAGCCACGGTTGGTATAATCCTCGGGGTTTGCAGTAAATACGAATTGAAGGTCTAAAGGCAAACGGAGTTTAAAACCACGGATCTGGATATCCCTTTCCTGCAAAATATTAAACAGCGATACCTGGATGCGTGCCTGCAGATCGGGCAGTTCGTTTATTACGAAAATGCCGCGGTGCGCACGCGGTATCAAACCAAAGTGGATAACACGCTCATCAGAGTAGGTAAGTTTCATGGTAGCCGCCTTTATCGGGTCAACATCGCCGATTAAGTCGGCAACGGTAACATCCGGGGTGGCCAGCTTTTCGGTATAGCGTTCGCTGCGGTGTACCCAGGCAATCGGGGTATCATCGCCCTTACTTTCTATTACATTATGCCCGTACCAGCTGATGGGCGCCAATGGGTCATCAAATAGTTCCGAACCCTCTATATAAGGCACATATTCATCAAGCAGGTTCACCAATAAGCGCGCAATACGGGTTTTTGCCTGCCCGCGCAAGCCCAATAGCAATATATTATGGCGCGACAGGATAGCAGTTTGAAGATCGGGGATAACCGTATCCTCAAAACCTACAATGCCTTCAAAACCGCCTTCTTTATTTTGTAACTGGGTAATCAAGTTAGCCCGCAACTCATCCTTAACAGATCGGCTCACATAGCCCGTTTGCTTTAGCTGACCAAGTGTTTTTATATTATTTTTACTCATGCTTCGTTTTTGATTTCACCGATTTTGGGGTGATTTCACCGATTACACCGATGATTTTTATGATTTCTGTCTCGTTCCTTGTCTCTTGCGTCTTGTCTCTTGATTCTTATCTCTTGACTCTCTTTGAGCTTACCTCACGTTCTTCCTTCTGTTCCTGGCGTAGTCCTCAAAAATGTATTCGCCGAGGTTGTTTAGCGAGCTGTAAAACGCTTTGCCGCCATTGGTCTCGGTAAATTTACGTACAAATTGCTGCAGGTAAGGGTCCTTCGCTATCATAAACGTGGTGATAGGGATCTTTAGCCTTTTGCACTGCGCCGCCATGTTCAGCGTTTTGTTCACCACTTTCCTATCAAGCCCGATACTGTTTTTATAATACTTGGTGCCCTCTTTTAAGCAGGTAGGCTTGCCATCGGTTATCATAAATATTTGCTTGTTGTGCGTTTTACGGCGGCGAAGCATATCAGTGGCCAGCTCCAGCCCGGCGTAGGTATTGGTATGGTAAGGGCCAACTTGCAAATATGGCAGATCCTGCAGCGTTACCGGCCAGGCATCGTTGCCGAAGACCACAATGTCCAAAGTATCTTTAGGGTACTTGGTGCGGATAAGTTCTGCCAGTGCCATCGCTACTTTTTTGGCGGGGGTTATCCTGTCCTCGCCATAGAGGATCATGGAGTGCGAAATATCGATCATCAGCACGGTAGAGGTGAGGGTTTTGTAATCCATTTCCTCCACTTCCAGGTCGCGCTCGGTCATCATAAAATCGTTGCCTATGCCGTGGTTTACCTGCGCGTTCTGGATAGATTGCGTCATATCTATCTGATCCAGGCTGTCGCCAAACTCAAATTCGCGGCGCTCGGCGTTTTTTTCGTCGCCCTGCCCGCTTTGCGGCGAACGGTGGTTGCCCTTCCCCGATTTTTTTAGCTTGCCGAAAATTTCTTCCAGTGCCGACTGCCGGATGCTCTGCTCCGTTTTGGCCGTAATGCTCATCTCGCCGCTTTGGTTGTCCTCACTCAGGTAGCCTTTTTGCTTCAGCTCGTCAATGAAATCGCCCATGCCATACTCATCGTTGGTAAGGTTGTATTGCTTATCCAGTTCGTTTAGCCAGGCCAGGGCTTCGCCTGCATCACCGGCGGTGTAGTTAAGCAGCTCCAGGAATAATTTTAGTAATTCTTCAAATCCGCCTTTGGGGATTTGGTTGGGTTTGAACTTAGAAAATCCGTAACCACGCATGTTGTACCCTTTCTTAGTATAAAGTAACGGATTATTTTATTCAAAAGTTTGAGGCGGAAAGTATTTAAACTGAATTGTTAGGCTGATATGACAAAGAACCGGGATTGAACAGATTTATACGATTTTTTGGATTTTGATTTGCGGAGGGTTATTAGTTTAAGTAGAAGTTAAAAAACAGGTGGACGAAGCTAAAGTCTCCCCTTCCGGGGGAGGTTTAGAGGGGGCTATTTGGCACGCCGCTTACGCAAACTGCGCCACCACCTCATCTACATTATAAACCGGATTGGCGCCGCGCTGGGTGGTTACGTACGCGCCTACCGCGCAGGCTTTGTCGAGCAGGGGCTGCATCGGGGTATCGTTTAGTAAACCGGTGATAAACGTTGCCAGGAACGAATCGCCTGCGCCAACGGTATCTACCACGTTTACGGTGCAGCCGGGGTGTTCGTAAAATTCGTAGTCGTTCCAAATAATGGCGCCATGCGCGCCGCGGGTTACGCAGATAATTTTGGTATGGAACTTTTTCTGAAACTCGGTTATCTTTTGCTTCAGGTCGCCGTTGCTGCCATGGATAAGCAGCTCGGCCTCTTCCTCGTTCATTTTTATCACGTCGGCACGGGCAGCAAGGGTTTCTATGGTGTTCATGCCGAAATGTGGCGGGCGCAGGTTTACGTCGAATATTTTTAGGGCTTCGCTTTCGTCCAGCACGTTTAGCAGGGTGTTAAAAGTTGCTTCGTCGCGGCAGGCCAGGCTGCCAAATACAATGCCGCCCGCCTGTTTTGCCGCCTCCCGCAGTTCGTCGGTAAACCCGATATTATCCCACGATACCGGCTTTGGTATAATATAAGTGGCCTGGTTGTCCTCATCCAACTGTACAGTAACTTCGCAGGTAGGGAGGTTCTCATCGCGCTGTAATAGGGGGCTGTATAAGCCGTTTTCTTTCAAAAAGCCGGTAAGCTCCACGCCCGAAGGATCGAGCCCTACGCTGCTGGCAAACAATACATCGTTGCCCTGTTGCACCAGGTGGCGGGCTACGTTCATAGGCGCACCGCCCGCTTTTTTAACATCGCCAAAGGCATCCCATAAAACTTCGCCGAAACATAATACCTGTTTGTTCATAAATTGGTTGTATGATGCGTAAAGCTAATAAATTTTACGGTTACAGATCGGCAAAAAAAATCGGATTTCGGATTTGCGGCTTCGGATTTACCCCTTTAACCCCTTATCTTAGTTGGATGAAAAAATATCTTGTCTCTTGCCTCTTTCTTCTTGCCTCTTTCTCCTGCTTCGCGCAAAATAAAGACCGGCAAGCCATCGTCAAACTTATGGCCGACCAGCAAACCGCCTGGAGCAAAGGCGACCTGGAAGGTTTTATGCAAGGCTACTGGAAGTCGGATTCGCTGATGTTCATCGGCAAGCGCGGCCCGGCCTACGGCTGGCAAACCACGCTGGATAATTATAAAAAAGGCTACCCTGATAAAGCCGCCATGGGCGAACTTACCTTCCGGTTGGATAAGATAGAACTGCTGGGCAGCAAGGATGCCTTTGTAATGGGCGCCTGGAGCCTTAAACGCGAAAAAGATGCCCCCGGCGGGTATTTCACCCTATGGTTTAAAAAGATTGATGGGGTGTGGAAGATAGTTTGTGATCATACGAGTTAGATATGAGATGTGAGATATGAGATATGAGATATGAGATATGAGATATGAGATATGAGATATGAGATATGAGAT
>NZ_CAMLOV010000118.1 GCF_946481715.1 uncultured Mucilaginibacter sp.
ATAACTGGTAACAATGGTCACTGGTCCACTTGAGTAGCTGTTCTCATCTGGAGCCGAAAACTTAACATAAGCGCCACGTGGGCCTTCGGTGAAATTAGTAATAGTAGCGCCGCCAAAAGAAATTGACTGGATAGTCTTAAGGTAAGCACCATAAACATAAACCGAATCACCAAGTTTGGGATTAACGTAGGAAATGCCGTAAATGATCGGCTTTGCATTTATGGTATCTATAACAGTACCGGACTTAGTAGTTACTGTTATTAGTTTATTGGATGTAGTTGCCGGCATCAAAAAGCCAAGGGAGTCCCCATGAAGGGTCGTGTTAAACTTTGTTATTGGGGTTCCGCCATATGTAAACTGTTGAACGAAAATTAAATTGGCACCAAAAAGATAAACCGAATCGCCCGGGGCGGCAAACACATCGGATATGGCATTAATAGTTGGTGCAGGCGGGCCTAATTTAAAAGAGAACGATGTTGATCCACCTGGTGTTTTATAGTGTAAGGTATAGAGCTTAGCAGTATCGATTTTTGAATACATAATATCTGGTATCTGCACTACCGCGCTGTTCGGCGCAAATAAAGCAGCATTAAAAGAGGTGGGAACGCCATTAAATTCAATTGATGTTGCGTTTTGCAAGTTCTGCCCTATGATCACCACATATCGTCCTGTTCCTCCAGACCAGCTGGTATCAGTTTTAGGATCGCCGGTACTTAAAAGCGTATCCTTAGGCGACAGATGATACATTCTTACGCTTGTAATAACAGGGGGGTTTGAAGAACCCTCATTATTTTTCTTACAAGCCGGTAATAAAGCCACTACCATCAGGAATAGCGGCAAAAAACACAAGCGGCTGTATAATTTTTTTTTCATGTTAATATATTTTTAAATGCTAAAAACCAATAATTAATAATTCAATTAATAATAAGGTACCGGTGGATTCAACAATTTGGGGTCGGAGGTCACTTCAGATGACGGAATTGGCAGCGTAAATGAATTGATAGTTGCCGGAAGCGTAAGTGGCGGAGCAACAGTATCCCTTGTAGCTTTTCTCGTTGCAGGATCATACGTAAATGAGATCCGGCCGTGATTGGCATCCTGATTATTAAGGAACTGCACGGCATTAGTCGGATCGTAATAAGAATACCTAACCAGATCTATCCAGTATTGCCCTTCAAAAGCAAGTTCAACCCTTCTCTCCTTACGCAGTGTTGTGGCGTTTAACGAAACAACAGGATCTACACCTGCCCTTGTGCGCACCAGGTTAAAATATCTAAGAGCTTCCCCATCGGATGTAGAAGCATTATTCCCGAGAATAGCCTCGGCATATACCAGGTACACATCGGCCAACCTAAGAAGCATGTTGTGGACAGGCGATGACCAAGGCTCCATTGTTGGCGAATTGTTATCTTTTTCGTTGCCAACAATGTGTTTTTTAAGGCCGACCATAGTCGCTTTATAACCACCATGGGCTTGATCCAATTCGGGATAAAGATCCCCGGTGAGCATAATAGTAGCTTTACGCCTCACGGTATCATTATCAGAATACATCCGGTACAGATCGTAGGTTGGTATCAGGGGTATCCATCCCCCTGCTTTTTGAGGAAGAATGGTGTTGCTTGGCGAAAAAAAGAGTTGATTAGCGTTGCCACTTCCATAACCCACGCCAGGAGCCCATTGAAGGGCAAATAATGATTCAGGGCTATCATTGTTTTGCGCCCTGAAAAGGTCATAATAACCAAGGTGGTTCGGATCACTCTGCCCAAACAACACTAAGTTGCTATGGCACACGTTGCCTGCATACTTTTTTGCACTGTCAAGCAATTTCTGGTCGCGCTGCCCGCCACTTTGGCCTAAACCTGCCATTGTTAAATACACCTTGCCCAGCATCCCCTGTGCCGACCAGGTAGTTACCCGGCCTTTGTCACCTGTTTTTGGAAGGTTTTGCGCTGCGTAAGTCAAGTCGTTGGCAACGAATTTATAGACATCCGAAACAATATTACGTGGAAGCAGCGGGTCTTTTATCAGTTTGCTATTGTCTTCAACAATTGGTACAGCACCCCAGTACGCCGCCAGATAATAATAAGCTACGGCACGAACAAACTTTGCCTCAGCTATGGCAGCATTTTTGTCTGCAGCCGAAATAGACGGATCCGCCTGTTTCTCTATGGCATTAATAACGCCATTACATTGCCCGACAACATTGTACAAGCCGACCCAACCGCTGGTCACATTACCGTTTTGCCCGGTAACAGTACGTGTAAAGAGTTGAACTAAATCGCCATTGTACAGCACACTGCCGGTGCCGCTTAATATGTCGCCAAGTTGTAACCAGGAATTATTGTTCCATTGCCACCACGCCGAACCGGCGTACAGGCTTGCCGTGGCCAGGCGTAAATCGGAGGTGGTTTTGTAGAAATTAGTAGAACTGATCTGCGAGTTGGACGGACGGTCCAAAAAACTCTTTTTACATCCGGCAATTGCTGCTGCAAATAACAGGATGATGATAATTTTGTTAATTGATCTCATAATCATATATTTTTAAATCGTTGATCGTTTTATTATTTCAAGGTTATGTTTGCACCTATGGTAAATACCTTTGGCTGCGGATAATAACCCTGGTCCCAACCTGCCTGAAGCGGGTTCCACGAACCGATCTCGGGATCCATGCCTTTATATTTTGTAATTACAAAGGCATTGGCAACAGTGGCGTAAACCCTAACTGAATGGACAGCTATTTTTGACAAAAGCTTCTCTGAAAACCGGTAACCTAAGGTGATATTTTTGCATCGTATGAATGAACCATCCTCGATCATCAGACTATTAGGACGGTAATTATTATTGGTAGGGTCATTTCTCAACCCTACAGTCGTTGTTTTTGGGTTGGTAACATAAACATTGTCAACATCGGATGCAGAGCCGTTGGGGTCTACCAAAGCCAGCTGCGCATAGTTTAACGCCGATGTAAAAAAAGCGGTATGACTTCCCGGAAAGCTTGGGTATACAGCCAATTCGTTAAATACCTTGTTGCCATAGCTGCCGCTAAAGAAAATATTCAGATCAAAATTTTTGTAGTTAAATGAGTTATTGATACCGAACTGGAATTTGGGGAGTGGGGAACCCAAAAAGGTTTCGTCCCTTGAGTCGATAATACCATCACCATTCAAGTCTTTAAACATACGGTCGCCATACCAGATACCGCCACCCGCCAGAGATACCGGATAGGGATTACCGGCTGCGTCGGCAGGCCGGGCATGGTTTTTAAAATCTTCCGGAGTTGCAAATATCCCATCAAATACATAGCCGTAAAATTCGCCGATGGGCTGGCCCACCACCGTTTTTTCAACTACATCGTTAATTATATCCAGATTAGATTTCTTGCTTAAGTTAGCCTGGTCTCCACCGGCACCTAAACTAGTCACTTTGTTAATATTCCGCGATATGGTAAAGCTGGATTTCCAGGTGAAATTTTTAGAATTGATATTGGTAGAGTTGATCTGCAAGTCGGCCCCTTTGTTGCTTAACGAACCCACGTTGGCAAAAGGGGCTTGCATGGCCCCCGGCCCCCAACCCGCTACAGTGCCAGAGTATTCCGGAAGCGGCACCTGTAATAAAAGGCCGTGTGTTTCGCGGTCGTAAACATCAAGTGTAAAACTTAACCGCCCATTTAAAAACGTTCCGTCAATTCCTGCACTATAATAATTTGTTTTTTCCCACTCCACATCCGGATTTGCCAAATTGTTTTGAAACTGTGCTGTACCTGACAGGCTGTTAGATACCGCTGCAAGTTGTGTTACAAAGGTATTGCCAGGTATGCCCTGGTTGTTGGTAAGGCCATAACCAACCCTCAGTTTCAATTCGTTTATGCTCTTCACATCTTTCAAAAATCCTTCTTTATTAATTTTCCAGGCAAATCCACCCGAATAGGTAGTAACCCAACGATGGCCGGCTGGGAAATTTGAAGAACCATCGTTACGTATATTACCGGTGAGCAGGTATTTATCATCCCATGAAAAATTGACGCGACCGAACCAGGATTCCTGTGCAGAGCCACCCGGAGGGTTTGAATATGTATTATCGCCCGAGTTTTTGGCTGTGATAGCATCCCCCGCACTAATCCCTTGCACGTTGTTTGAAGGAAAATTGTTTCGCTGGCCCCAAAGCCTTGCGAAGGTACTTTCCTGTGCTTCGTGCCCTGCTAAGGCATCGATATGAAGTTTATTGAAATTATGATTGTAATTCAGGAAATTGCGTATCGTAGTATAAAAATATTGGTTGGACTCAGACGAACCGGTGCTGGTACTTTGAAGGAGTTTACCAAAAGTATAAGTTGGCTCAAACCTGTCTGCTGTATTAAAATCGAAATTACCCGATACTTCATTTCGCAATGAAAAATCTTTAGTAAATTGTATTTCGGCATACACGTTACCGAATATTTGATTCCTCTTTCTTTGGTCTTTTATAAGTCTGGCTAGAGCCACCGGGTTGGCAACGGGTTGCACTACCCCGCCAGGATCGGTAACACCACCATAGGAGCCATCAGCGTTGGTTACCGGAATATCTGGGGTAATGTTTAGTGCGGTGTTGATCACACTATTGCCGGTTGCAGCTACATTTTCATCAACATGCGCCAATTGCAGGCTGGTTCCTACTTTTAGCCAATTGGTGGTTTTGTTATCTAAATTCAGCCGTACCGAGTATCTTTTAAAATCAGAGCCAAGGGCTATCCCTTCCTGGTTAAAATACGAGGTTGACAGTAAATATTGGGTTCTTGCGTCTCCGCCGCTTACTGTAATTGTATGATTCGTCTGCGGAGCCTTCCGGAATAATTCTTTTTGCCAGTCGGTACCCATACCTAAGTAACTGGGGTTTTCAAATGCGGGCCTGGTATCGAAGCCCCAGACAACGGCCCGGGCATTAATTAAAGTGGCAAATTGTTGCAAATTCATTGCAGGTAAGCGCTTTTGTATTTCCTGGTAACCGCCATAAAGGTCATACGATATCTGCGGCGCCCCGGATTTGCCCCTTTTTGTAGTAATAACAATTACTCCATTGGTTGCCTGCGAACCGTATATGGCTGTTGCCGAAGCATCTTTCAATACGTCTATCGATTCTATTTCGGCGGGGTTGATGCTATTTAATGGGTTTGAACCTTTCCCGGGGTCGCCAACCGGTGGGATAATAATACCATCTATTACGTACAGCGGCGAGTTAGAGCCGCTTATTGACGATACCCCGCGTATTTGGATAGATACGCCGCCACCGGGTTGGCCAGATACCTGCTGAACCACAACGCCGGCAACCTTGCCCTGCAGTGCCTGGTCAAAAGTAACTGGTTGGGTTTGGCGTAGGTCGTTCCCGGATATTGAACTAATTGAGCCGGTAACATCTTTTCTCGCCCGCTTACCATATCCAACAACAACAACTTCGTTTAAGTTGCTGGAGGTAGAGCTTAGCTTAATGTTTATTGCGCCGGCAAGTTTAACACTCACCTCCTGGGTGGAATACCCTAAAAAGCTAAAAACGAGTACGTTCCCTGGTGCCGCAGGTATTGAGTAGTTGCCGTCTACGCCTGTTACAGCCCCGGTAGTTGTCCCCTTAAGCCTAATATTTACTCCTGGCATGGGCTCGCCACCGTCAGAACTTGTTACTTTTCCGGTGATATTTAAGGTTTGTGCATGGGCCGAAATAAAAAGGAACATGCCCATAATAATTAATGAAATTCGGTATTTCACTCTGTTTTGTAAATTTTTATCCATCTTATAAAGGGATTTTAAGGTTTGATAATTGGTTCATTGTTTTCTGAATTAGTACTTAACTTGGTTTTATTTCATTCATAATTGTTTTCATCCACTTATTTTTTTTCAGATAAACCAGTACTCCAAAGCGACTATTTGAAGCTGCTTTACCGTTAGTTTATTTGCATGCGGCTGCACTAATGATCAGTAAAACTTACAGGTACAGCCAGACACCTTTAACTCAAAAAAAAAATAACTTTTGGTTCTATTTATAATTGGTGGGACATGGTTTCAAGGCAACCTCTTATAAGTACATTACTTTGAACTCATATTCCGGGGATGAAGCTATGGTAACTTAAAAAAAGGGAAAGGGTAGTTTTAGCCAAAAGTATAGACCAAAAATCCAAACTTCATAGTTGCCTGTAAATAAGTTAGTTACATGATAAAACTAACC
Source organism: uncultured Mucilaginibacter sp. (assembly GCF_946481715.1). Next base: position 6,193 of record NZ_CAMLOV010000118.1, read on the forward strand.
TATTTACCATAAATACCGAACGAAAATCGCAATTTGCAGTAGAACAAACCGTTTTTAAAATGCAAATAACCAATGGTTACTGATCGGCCAAAACAAAGGCTGACAACTGCTTCGCCTTTGTTATGACAAGTAATTTGAAATAAACAATAATTGGCGCATCTAAGCCTGTCCGTTTACTGTATAAATGCTATTTCTTTCTGGGGCTTACCGAACGGTAAAAGGCATACATATATTTACAACACCGTTTTGAATGTATGTTCTTGCACGGCCACTTGTCGCTCATTCGTTCGCATTTACCGCAAACAAACAGCATGGAGATCATTATTCTTTACTTTCAGCTTCGGAATTACTTTTTTTCTGACGAATGGAATTGACATACGCAGAAGGTAGTATGTTATATTCTTCCTTGAATATTTTCGTAAAATGTTTGGGAGTATTAAAGCCAACTTCGTAGCAGATCTGGCTAATGGTCATCTGGCTATTCCCGAGCAAATACGCTGCTTTTTTTAACCGTATGGAACGGATAAATTCACCAGGCGATTTGTTGGTGAGCATCAAAACTTTGTTATAAAGCGATCCCCGGCTGATGCCCATCTGACGACCTAATTCATCTACTGAAAGGTTGTCGTTTAAGATATTAAGTTCTATGTACTCAACTATATTCTTTAACAGTATTTCATCTTCGTTTTGTAATGGTACTTCCTGTAATTGAACGTCCATTTGCTTTTTGTATGTACGCTTGTAGACATCTTTAAGTACGAGGATGTTTTTGATCTTCGAAAGCAGTATCTCAAAATTGAAAGGCTTGGTTATGTAATCATTAGCTCCAATTTCAAGACCTTGCAATTGTTCGCTTTCGCCGGTTAGCGCGGTTAACAAAATAACCGGAATATGCGAAGTGCGCCTGTCATTCTTTAGTTTTTTGCAAAGGTCAATACCTGTCATTTCGGGCATGCTGATATCACTTACAATAAGATCCGGATGCTGGGACAGCGCTTTCTGCCAGCCATCTTTTCCATTTGCAGCTTCAACTAATTTATATATATCCTTTAAATTGTCTTTCAGATAAAAACGAAAGTCATCATTATCCTCAACCAAAAGAACCACCGGCTTTTTATTTGACCGCAGCTGTTTGACGATAGTTTCACCTTCATTATGGATAATTTCGTTTGCGCTGTCGTTATCAATGCCATCGTCTGATAGCTGGTTTATATCCAGACCGTTATAGATAACAAACGGCAGTTTAATGATAAAACAACTGCCGCGATCTGGTTCACTCTCAACAGTTATTTCGCCTCCGTGCATCTTTACAAACTCATGCGTAATTGCCAGGCCGATGCCGCTGCCCTGGTTGATCATCGACTCCGGAATATCGTGTTGAAAAAAACGCTCGAAAATTTTACCCTGTTTTTCATGCGGAATACCAATACCGGTATCGATCACCCTAATTTCAAGCGGGGCATCGCCGGCTTCGCTATCTACATTAAGCAACAGGCTTACCTGGCCGCCAGGCTGTGTAAATTTAAAGGCATTTGAAAGCACGTTAAACAATATCCTTTCTATCTTATCATGGTCAAAATTGGTAAACAGCGAATCGACCGTGGTATCAAAAATAAAATTGATCTTTTTTTGTTCAGCGATATCAGTAAATGAAAGGTATATCTCGTTGATGAACTTCACAATATCCCCAGGCTTGCTATGGAGTTTCAACTCCTGAACTTCCATCTTTCTAAAATCAAGCAGCTGGTTTACCATGTTCAACAATCGCCGGGCGTTTTTCCCTATCATGCCCAGCTGTTGTTTCTGTTCCTGGTCAGCGCGGGTAAGCATTTTTTCGACCGGCGCCATGATCAGCGAGATCGGCGTTCTGAACTCGTGGCTTACGTTGGTCAAAAATTTAGTCTTCAGTTGATCCAGGTCTTGCATTCGCTTAATTTCCTGCCGCTCCTGTTCAATTATCAATTTTACTTCCTGTTTTTCTTTCTCTGCTATGAATTTTTCCTTCTCTGCTATAAATTGCCTTCTTATTTTTTGTATCACGCGCTGGCGTATAAAAAAGAGGGCCCCGGTAATCAGCAACAGGTAAATAACATAAGCTAAAGTAGATTTCCAGAACGGAGGCAATACCTTAATCTTTAATTTTATATAGCTGGGTTTCCATTTCCCCTCCTGGCCAATAGCCCTTACCTTAAAGGTATAATCGCCTCCATCAAGGTTGGTATAGGTAGCTTTTCGGGTAGCATTATCTGCGGTGAGCCACCCTTTATCAAAGCCCTCCATCATATACTCGTGGGTTATTTTGTTGGGGTTAAAGAAATTTAAGGCGGCAAACTCAATGGTGAACACATTCTCGCTGTGGTTCAGCGTTATCTCCTGTGTAGCCGAAATTGCTTTAGATAATACAATATGGCCGTCAATTTCTTCATTGGCTGCTATACTTTTGTTGAATAGCTGAAAACCTGTGAAAATTAATTTAGGCTCATCCATATTCGGATGTATACTCAATGGATCGAAAATATTAAAGCCGCGAGAGCCGCCAAATACCAATTCCCCTGTATTGGTTTTTAAAGCTGCATTTACAGTGAACTCCCTGCCCTGCAGGCCATCGGTTTCATCAAAACGTTCAAATTGAAACTTATAGGCGCCATTGCCGGGTGCCAACGTTATGCGGCCCAGACCGTTTGATGTACTTAACCACATGGCCCCCTTGTTATCTTCCAATATATTCAAAACCTGGTTGTCGGGCAACCCGTCCTTTTTCGTCAACGAGACAAAATGGTTTGTTTCGGGGTCCAATATGCTCAATCCGTCCCTTGTCGCTATCCACATCTGGCCGTGGCTATCCTGCGTAATACTAATGACGTCATCACTGATCAAACTGTTAGGGTCGTTGCCCTTTTTATTATAATGTATAACGCCACGTCCATATATTAATTTTTTATATATCCCATGTTATCCCCCTACCCAGAGATTTCCTTTGGTATCCTCAATGAGTGCGGATACATAAGGTGACCTGATATCCGTTTTTTTAAAGGGGGGCGAAAATATTTTTTTATCCCTGTCAAATATTTGCAAACCCGCATCAAAAGTGCCTATCCATAACCGGTTCGATGAATCTTCCAGGATATTCCACACGCGGTCATCGGCAATGCTGGTGGGCACCTTGTCATTATGCTTGTAATGGATAAATTTTTTTCCGTCGAAATGGTCCAGCCCGCCAAAATAGGTACCTATCCATAGCTGCTGATCGTGGTCGATACATAAGCTTACAATATTATCGCTGCTGAGGCTGTTCGGGTTTCCCGGATCATGTTTATACTGGGTAAACTTACCTGTTTTGCGATCAAAATAACTTAAACCGCCACCATTGGTCCCGATCCATAAATTACCTTTTCTATCCTCAGCAAATTGATTAACATCTTCAAAACTAAGACTCCGGGGATCTGACGAAAAATGCCTGTATAACGGGAACCTGATAATATTTTTATGATAATAACTTATCCCTTCTCTAAGTGTACGGGCCCACATAATGCCTTTGTTGTCTTTATAAAGCCATACAATGTTCTGTCCCAATGATTTTGCGTCATCTTCCCTGTTCAGTAAATAAGTAATTTTTTGGCTTTTTTTATCCAATACATTTATCCCGCCATGGTCAGTGGAGATCCATATAAGGCCGTCATCGGCCTGAATAATGTTGGTGATGATGTTCGACGTAAGTGGTGTCTCCGCCGATTCTTTTGAAATTTGCCGGAACCGTCCCGTCCGGGGGCTGTAATAATAGGCACGGGAGTCTATATTCGGATTAAACACCCAGAGATCGCCCTCATTGTCAATAGTTATCGAATAGTTCCTGCCCTTATTATTAGCAGCTTTTTTAAAAATATCTGTATAGTACGTAATCGCATTACGTTTTACGTCAAATAGCTCCACTACGCCGTCGTCATAAGCAAGCCATAAATTCCCGCTTGCATCCTGCTCAATGTCTGTAACTGAATTTGAATATAATGATGGGTCGGAACTATGGTGATGATAATAACGCGTGGCAGTTTTTTTCAGCTCGTTATACCTGTACAGGCCCGAATCAGGACACAAAAACCAGAAGTCGCCTTTGCCGTTGTTAAGTATTTTGGAAACGAACGTATACCTTGGAAGTTTGAAAGAATCGAGTATCGGCAATACATCATTGTTAAACTGCTCCGTTTCGGGGTCATAAAAGGAATATCCGGCCCGCGTTCTTATCCATAATTTCTTGTCGGGCCCTTCACAAATATTTTTTATGTAATCATCATTAATGGAGTTTTTGTTATTTGCGTCATGCTTAAATACCTTGAAACTATAACCGTCATAACGGTTAAGGCCCGAAGCCGTGCCGAACCACATGAAGCCCTTGGTGTCTTTTAATATACAATTAACCTGGTTGTGAGATAGCCCGTTGCTTATATTGAGCTGCGAAAACTGGTATTGGCTGTTTTGCGCAAAATTGTTGGTGTAAGCAAAAAACAACACTGAAACAACAATATAAAGTTTTACACGCATCAAAATTCAGTTGAGATCTTCGAAATCAGGAACCCGGCCCTTAGCAAGCCGGTCCACTACCGTAGCATAAAAGTAAGATAAATTAGTAATTAACGAGGTAAAGTGGTGATTCCTTTATTTGATCAGCGGAATATAAATAACCTACCTCTGAAGCAGATGAGCTGCCGATGCTATGGTACGGGCCATGCCTGAACTTACAGTGAAATAAAGCTTGTTACAGAAGTGGGCAATTTAGCACCATAAAACAGGCTGTCCGCTATATCTTTTTTGTCCTAATACTGGCCAAAGGTCGGGTTAAAACCCCTCTCCCTAAGTTGCGCATCAAAACGTTCAAAAACACCATAAATAAACCTTAAAAGGTGATTTTTATTTCGAAGTGCCTACAAAACGTTCAATAAATTGCATTATTCAAGTGACCTTTGCGGGACCTCTAATATATTATTGTAATTTGAACTTAAAATACCTCAACTTAAATACTTCTTATGCGCTTTACCTGTCGACTAACATATTCAATGGCCGTTCTTACAAACTGTCCAGGGGAAACTAATTAATCAAAGCGATGGTTAAGCTATGATTATGGATTAAGGCACCTATTCAAATTAAATTTTGACTAATGAATATTCTAAATAAAAGTGCCGAAGACGTAATCAGCAAAGGGCAAAAAAACAGCTGAAAATTTGCTTTAGATTGTTGATCGCAATGCAGATAATCTCGCGTTGTACATCTTTATTTCCACCAAAAATATCTCAATGTAGTTTGAACAGTTTAGAAGATTTCTTATCTTTATATCGTAAGATTTGTGATTAATCTGCATCAAAAAAATGGTTAGTAATTCGGTGCGTAGTACATCGAGGACCATATAAGGTATTGTGAGTCAATGGGGTTTTAGTCGTGTTCGATTCCCCTACGGGCTACGAAGCCGCTTTACGAAAGTAGAGCGGCTTTTTTGTTTGCAAGCAAAGTTGAGCCTTTTTATATCTTAGGTCTAAGTTTTCCAAAAATTAGATCGGCGGCGAATATGGCAGCAGCAGCATTAAACAAATATATCGAGATAAAAAAACTCTCTAACCCAGAGCGCTCATTCAAAAGATTAGAAAATGAGTTTATCGACATTATGTACCCTGACCATTTTTCCAACAACAGTTTAGTAATGCTACTTGATGTAGGTATTGATGGAAATAAAATGGAAGACATTGCATGGTTAAAACAACTTTTAGACCCGGTTTTAGTTGAAATTGGCGAATCAAATTATTTTTTGGAACCCTATGTTCGGAAAAGCTAAAGCAAAGCCAAATACGTTTAAAAAATATATGCTTAATCTTATATATAGTTCAATTTAACGTAGAAAGTCATCCCGCTAATTGCTTCAAATCCTCCAAAAGCGGTTCGATATCCTTCCGCTACGGGCTACTTAAAACAATGTCAAAAGGCCATTTTATTCACCAAAACTCACCAAAAAAGTGACGTGGACGGGGAGTAAATTAAGGAATAGAAAACGCTCACCAAATTTCGTTTAATTAGCTGACATACAGCATATTCAGCAAATAAACATCTTGTTCAGCCGTAATTGCAAGTTTAATTTTGTTAACTACTAATTGCTTGTTATGAACACAAATTTCAATCTGCTTTTTTATTTAAAGAAGCCAAAAGCCTGGAATAAGGGTCTAAAAACCATATGATGATATTCCATTATAATGGTGTGTTTTTTAAGTAGATTTCTAATTTGCCACCCTCCATAATGTCAGTATAGCGGATTAAATTATCCGTAATCGTTCGCCCGTTCAATTTTACGGTTTGGATATATTTGTTTTGTTGCGTCAAACCGTAACAATATATCCGAAATTCTCTCCCATTTTTCAATTTTATGGCTACTTTATTAAACAATGGGGAACAAAGTATAAATTCACCCGAAACAGGGTTTAAAGGATAGAAACCCATAGACGCGAACATATACCAGGCGGACATTTGGCCGGCATCATCGTTTCCACCTAAGCCCCCGGGCCCGTCGTTGTATTCTTCGGCTAATATTTTGCGTACTACAACCTGTGTTTTCCATAGCGACGGGGTATAGTTATACATGAATGGGATTTGATGTCCGGGTTCATTGCCATGCCAGTATTCATTTTTAGCAAAAAGAGTATCCAACTCGCTTTCAAGCTTAACCGGGCCGCCCATTAACCGGGCAAGCCCGGGCACATCTTGCGGAACATAAAAAGTATATTGCCTTGGTGTTCCTTCGGTGATATAAGTTTGCCTCACATCCGGATCAAAAATTTTAGTCCAATTACCATTTTGCATTCGCCCCCTTACAAAACCCGCAGCCGGATCAAATACATTTTTGTAATTATCTGCCCTTTTCATCAATGATCTGTAATCTGCATCAAACCCTAATTTTTTCGCCAACTGCGCCAAGGCATAATCATCATAAGCATACTCCATGGTACGGCTTACCTGCTCCATCTTATGAAAAGCATCCTTAACGCTGTCTTCCAATGGTATATAGCCATATTTCAGATATGAGATTAGCCCTCGCCGGCCTTTGCCATTTTTATAGTCCTGTTCTTTTTCAGGCAGATCAAATGCATTTCTCCTCATTAACCGATATGCTTCGGAAACATGAGCAGTGGCAATGCCCTTTAAATAGGCCGATGCAATAATGGATGTAGTATGATCGCCGATCATTTCCGATGTGTAGCTATTCCAGCAGGGGAAAATCGGCAGCCAGCCGCCCTGCTCTCCTTTTAGCATCAGCGACTGAACAAGATCATTTACCAACTGGGGGCGGAGTATTTCTAAAAGTGGCACTTGCGCCCGGTAGATATCCCATAATGAAAAGTCGTCGTAATAATTACCATTACCCATTTTTTCTAACTGATAATTACTTGCAAAACGGGGGTAAACACCATCAACATCGTTATACAAACGGGGATGCTGCATGGCATGATAAAATGAGGTGTAAAAAATATGTTTATCAGTTTTGTTTGTAGTAGTTACCGTTATCTGCCTTAAAGTCTGCTGCCATACTTGTCTGCACTTTGCCACGGTATTAACAAAATCCCATCCCGGCAACTCGACAGCAAGGTTTTTACGCGCACCTTGCAGACTGCTAAAAGATGTACCAACCTTTATAGACAGCTTTTCGCCTTTTCTCATCTTAAAACCTAAAAACGCGCCTATGCTTTTTTGCGCAGCGATACTGTCTTTTATAAAAACCTTATCGCCGGCAAACGTGCCCTTGGTTACCAGTATTTTATTTATTTTAATTACAAAATAACCGTTAAACCCTGCAGATTTTCCCCAGCCCTGGTAAATACGGTGTACAGGATTATAGCCATATATCTCCCCTTTTTTTGCATCAATTTTAATATAGCCTTCTCCATAATCGCTATTGGGCGTAATCAAAAGGTAGAGACTATCCGTTGCATCGGCGGTAAATTCCATCATGCCGCATCGTGGTGTAGCGGTAACAGCAGCACGTATTTTGTATGATAAAAGTTTAAGCCGATAAACATAGGGGGACGATTGCTCATCCTTATGATCAAATTTGGCAGAATAATTTACGGTTTTCAAACTGCCTGTTACCGGCATTATGGTTAAGCTTCCATAATCCTGCATACATGAGCCACTTATCCAGTGCGAGCCTCTAAATCCGCTAAAAAAATTGTCTTTATAATAATACGGCGGTGTGCATTTTGATTCTGATGCTTGTGTCTGCGGCGTCCATTGCGTCATGGCAAAAGGGGTACATACTGATGGTATTGTATTGGCAAAATTTTCCTGCACCGAGCCTAATTTTAATGCTGATGGCGTAGTACTGCTTGCCGTTCCGGATAAGGGATTAACATATTTAACAAGGTTTGACTCCTGTGCAAATGCCCCCGCGCATGTCGTAGATAATAGTATTAATAAAAAAAACACTCTTGCATTTAACGTCATTACTAATCGTAGTGAAGATTAATCTCAATTCTAATATGGTAATAATATTCAATGCCGTTTAGCTTACTAAACGGCATTGAATAAAATCTATAATTTAACAGTTGCCGGAAGGTATTTAGCGATCAGATCTTCATAATAAGGTTTTAATTCAGAAACCACGGGCGGCTCCGGGCTTTTTGAATACAGGTCATAAGGATTAAATTTATCAACCCATTTAAACATCTCATGGTCATGTGCATTAAGTAAATGATCATAAGCATGCTCACGATGCTGTGAATAAAATGAGTGATAGCGAATCATGTACAAGCCGGGTTCAGGCAGATAATCCTTTGTTAAATGATACAGGTATTCATCATGCCCCCATGATAAATGCACGTTGTCCATTCCGCAGTGCTTCGAGTAAACACCATATTTGGTATTGTAGCGCTCATCATTTACATCAGGATTATCCGAAAAAAATTCAGGATAAACTATTTTGTCCGAAAACTTACATCCTACCGGGTATGAGTCGCCCACAACGTTCCATTGCGGCTCGCCAAACAGGCAAAGTACCTTACCCAGGTCATGTATAAAACCGGTAAGCACAAACCAGTCCGGGTGCCCGTCGGCGCGTATGGCTTCGGCAGTTTGCAGCAGGTGCTGCAGCTGATCAAGTTGTAAATCAGGATCAGAGTCATCTATTAGTGTATTAAGGTACTCCATTGCTGACCACCACGGCATTTCCTTCTTGTCAAACTTCAAAAAGTTAGCCTTTTTGGCTAAAACATTTTCATAGGTTTGATATTTATGATTAAGCCGGTAAAACTCACGCACGCCGTCTATCTCCGGGCTGTCATAGTTTCTGAATTCATCCTTTTCCTTAGCCGGCTTTCCGGCCTCCGGGTATCTTTTAAGTACATCCTCGTCCCAATCTTCAAGACTGTGTAAAGGCGACATTTCATCTTTAGGTAGTTTTGTCATAACTTTTATGGTTTAATAAGACTCTTTTTATTTGTGTAACTGTTTTACCAGCCGCCCGGATAAATAAATAAAACTGTGTAGTCGCAGCCTTAACGATGGTTGATTTATAATAAGTTTAACCGGATAATTTAAAGTTGATAAAATTTACGCTCATATATGATTTACCACAGCCTTTTATTTACGTAATCGTTTACGTGCTAATAATAAACCTATGCCGTTATTGCACCTTTATATTTTGCCCGGCGCTGCCGGGGATCCTGATGTGTTTTAAGATCAGGCGGCTTACCTTATTGAGCAATATCACGGGTTTCATTTTTACCTGCGGGATACTTAACGCATTTAGGTTGAGCCCATGTACATCATCGGCAATAAAAGCAGGGCGATAATCGGCTCCTTTACAGGTTAACACCATATTCTTAATTTTGATGCCATCAGCATGCCTAATATAAAAGCCCCATGCTGGCAATTCGCCAAACATGGAGAATTCGGGATAGTTAGGTATTCTTTCGGGTACTTTTTCAAGAGAATCTATCCCAAAATGGGCTACCTTCTTTTTTGCGCCTCCGGCATAATTGATGATAATATTTTCAAGCGTGACGCCCTCTACCCTGCTACCCGGTATTCCAGTAACAGATGATGGAAAAACATTATGTGGCTCCATAACTACAGGCCCTTCCATGGGGTAACCGGCATCGGGCTTACCCGCCGGCACATCAACTTTTACATTGCCAATATATACCCTACGCAAGATTCCCGCAGGTGCTTTTTGGTTACGATGACCCAGCCTTATCACAAGAGCATTACCCGTATTGGTGGCCTTAATATTACGGATGTCAATATCTTCAAGTGTTCCACCGTCAACAGTTTCAATCGCTATTGCCGATCGGTAAGTGTCATAAACGCTGATATTTCTGATGGTTATCTTTTTGAATGCACCATGCGAAGCGGTGCCGAATTTCACTGCGCTTGCGCTTGAACGCACCCTGCAATTAGCAATGTAAATATTTTCGCAGGCGCCATTCCGGTCTTCGGATTTTAGGCAGATCCCGTCATCGGCAACATTAAAAAAACTATTGGTGAGCTTTACATTTTTACAATCCACAATGTCTATCCCATCGTTGTTCCAGTAGGTAACACTTTCCACCTTTATACTGTCAATCACCAGGTTTGAGCAGTTTTTATAATTCTGTATCCAGCATAAGCCGTTTTTAATGGTTATGTTTTTAATGTTTATATCGCCGCAGTTTTTAAACTCAATAAGTTTAGGCCGATTATCTTCTGTTGGCCGCATCTGGTGCCAGGGATTGGGCGTGCGCCATTCCGTATCAATTAAGGTACGGGCATTTAACCGGCGGTAAATATCCTTTAGTAAATCCTCTCCCTGCCCATCAATAGTTCCCTGCCCGGTTATAGCAATATGGCGCTGATTGTTTGATACGATAAGTGGGGATGCCTTACCTTCGCCATAATCAGCCCGGATGGCGCTTCCCAACAAAACTGCATTTTTGCCAAGATGCAATTCAACGTTTGATTTGAGGGTGATAACCCCGGTAACAAACTTCCCGGCGGGAACTAAAACCAGGCCGCCGCCATTGGCCGATGCTTCGTCAATAGCCTTTTGAATTGCTGCTGTATTGTTAGTTTTGCCGTCGGCTATGCTTCCATAACGTTTAATATTATAGGTTTTTATTTGTGCCGATACGGTTATACTGATAAAACCAGGTAACAAAAGGACGAAGATTTTGAAAACGTTTTTCATTTAAATATTTGATATAATTGGCTAAACTTTTAAAAATAACTTATTGCGATACAGGAGGTATAAAATCAGGAGTTGCACCATGGTAACACTTACAGCTGTCCACACGGCTTGCCATGCCACCGGGGTTAGGTGAACAAGTCCTCCGAACAAATAGGCTGCAGTATGGCCGAAATTAACCAGGCCTTCTGAACACAGGTAAATCAATATAGAATTGGTTCCTATCCATACAAAAGGGATAGCCCATTTTTTAAGCCCTGCTACATCAATAACCAGGTAAAATAACGATAAAAAGATCATGCTCCAACCACCCACATATAACACGAACGAACTTGACCATAGGCGTTTATTGATAGGAAACTCCGGGTTCCATAGCCAGCCCAATCCAATTAATAACATACCTGCCCCAAAAAGCAACAGCCCTTTTTTGAGCATAGACCAGCGGGGCGATTCTAATTTTAAAAAGCTCCCCGTAAACACACCAAGCAATGCTGTGCCTATTGCGGGGATTGTTGAAAGTACGCCCTCGGGGTCATGTATTTTATCATGCAACCTACCGGGCAAAAGCAGCCTGTCAACATAC
>NZ_CAMLOV010000119.1 GCF_946481715.1 uncultured Mucilaginibacter sp.
TTAGTAATAAATATTTTTAATTTTATTTGCTTTTGATGATAGTACCTCGCGCCAGGCTGTGCAATAGCATTCGTACCAGCTTGTCAATTATAAGCCAATACTATGTCCATGTAATTTAGCAAGTTCCTCGTAGGTCATCGAATAATGTCTCTTATTAATAAAGCCTGCGAACCTAAGCCGTATTAATGGTGATAAATCACCGTCGATAACATTTGTTCCCACGAATCTAAAACTCTCCAATTTTGGCATGTCATTAATGAATTTAATTGACGAAATAGAGCCGCAATTACTGAAACCTAAAACCTCTAATTTTTTTAGTTGTTTTGCAGAATTGAAATCAAGTATTTTTTTTGCATTTCCAATCGTTAAAAACTGCAAAATGTTACCCAAACTTGCCAGTGCTTTAATGTGTGTTAAATTCCGGAAGTAATGAAATTCTATTTTTTTTAATTTTTTAAACTCTTCAATACCAGTCAAAGATTCAACGTTTGACATCGATATGTAGAGAGATTCCAATTGCTTCAAATTATTAATACCGGTCAAATCTTTTTCTTTAACCGTGTAGTGAAAAAGACGAATATCTTTAACTTTAGATAATGTGTTTAATTGCCTGATTTTTGAACTCAAATCTAAATAGCAGGTATTCAGATTTTGAAAGTTGCTGAGATCAAGTATTTGGTCTTTTATATAATTTTCATAGCTTAAAAATTCTAATTCGTTCAAATAACACAATCCGGATGTTTCAAACGGACCATTAATTACTACTTTTTTTATGTGACGATATTCTTTTAAAAAAGAAATATCCTTTTTCAGATACCCATGAAATTTGCTTATCCATATTTTTTCCAAATAATCATTATTTTGGAAAAACTCCATGCATTCCGAAACTTTGTCACTTTCGATAACTATTGTATCTTTTTCAAATATTTTAAACCCATTTATATTTTCTAACGACATTATATTTTCATTTTTTTAAATTAATCCTGTTTGTGTTTGTGGCTTCCTGGGGAATCAATCTCATTATAATTATTGGGGTTGTTTTTCCCTCCATCAGCTTCTAATCTTTTAGCTTCATCTCTAAAGGCTTGCGCATCACTATCTGCAGGTTTCCAATCGATATCAAATAAAGGTTCAAAAGATGTTTCGTGGTCTATCGCTAACCTTCGGGCAGATTCTAGCGCCCTTGAATATGGACCTTTCCCGTGATATCTTTTTCCGTTTTTAAATTTAATAGTGTAAGACCCATATTTGCTGAATTTTTTAGCATTTAACAGCCGTAAATTGTCCGCTTCTCCAGTTTCGCCGTAATTTTCAGGAATTAACACAAAAATTAACGTTAAAATCGGTATCCGAAATATTGCCAGCTTTGGCGGTCCAACAGGTTCTATCGGTTTAATTTTCTTGAGCGGTTCGATAACTATAGGTCTAGGTTTAGGCAGCTTAGGTTTTATAGCGTTTACAAGAACCTGTTTTAAATGTATAGTATCTCGTCCATCCAAATCACCAAGGTTGATTGGATTGTTTAACACATAAGCATATGGAGAGGCTTGTTCATAACTTTCCGCACTTGGATCGGCAACGCCCCACCTCCCAATCACCGGGTCATAAAACCTTGCCCCGTAATCGTAATCTCCCGTTTCCTCCTGTAATTCCTTTTTATTATAAAGGTATTCATTTTTGATGCCGCTTACAAAAGCACCGCCGGTTACCAGGCCAAATGGATAATAGTCATTAACCTGTTTTGCTACGGTGCCGGAGCTTTGGTCAAAGTTTACACGGCTGTTGCCCAGGTGGTCGCTTAGGGTATACTCGTACAGGTAACTGCCTGCGCTGTTGATGGCCCTGCCTTCTTCGGTTTGGATAAAATCGATAGTGCCGTTATTGTACTGGATGCCGCCGATGTAATCGGTAATTGCCGTGCCGTTATTTTTCTGCAGCTTTCGCCCGGTGGCATCGTAAGTGTACGTCATATTCAGCGTACCGCCGGTAACCGTTTGCGGCAGATTCAGCAGGTTGTAGGCAATTGTTTTGCCGTTGCGGGCATCAAACAATACGTTGCCGTTGGCATCGTAAGTATAAGTACCGCTGGTAAGCCCGGTGACAGATTGCAGTTGGTTGCCGGTATAATTGTAGGAATATGCATTGCTTTGCCTGGTGAGGTGCTTAATATTCCCGTTCAGGTCGTAATCTATAGGGCTTTCGGAGTAATTTGCCGGGTCGTTGGATATACCTGCCGTTAGCCGGTTGAGCTTATCGTAGCTGTACATATAGGTTTTGGCAAGCCCGGTACCCCAATGCTGGCTGGCAATGTTGCCGTTGTACTGCGGCGTGCTGCCGTCATCGTACTTCAGCTGCATATCAAACAAGCCCGCCGTGCTGCGGGTTAGCCATCCACGCTCGTTGTAGCTGTAGGCAATGGTTTGCAGGCTGCCCGCTATTTTTGCCGATGCATTGGCCCCCTGCGCTATATGGAAGCCGTTCTGCATGGTTATTTTTGTAGTAGCCAGAAAGCTGGCTGTGCCGCCGGAAGCTACGCTGTTGCTGCCGTTCAGCGTGAGCGTTGCGGGTATGCCGCTTACCCCATCGCCGGTAACGTGCATGTTCTTGGTAATTAGCTGCCCAAGCTCGTTGTAAACGAGTTTCGACAACTGTTGGGTTTTGCCGTTGATGGTTTCGTAAGCAGCCAGCTTGCGCCCGGCATGGTCGTAGGTATAGCTGTTGCCGATGGCGATGCCCAATACCCCGCTGCCTGATGCATTTTTGAAATGCAGGCGCTTGGTGGCAAGCACCTGGCTGGGAAAATCGTAAGTGGTCCTCAGCGAATCGTAATTGTTCACGCTCAAGGTGCCGCCCAGGTAATGCTGGGCAAACGCCACCGTGTTGCGCCCAAAATCATCAAAATAGCTCACCTTCCACAGCTTGTTGGCAGGCGTATTCAGCACCGCCGTTTTAGAGGCCGTAAGCAGCCCTTTGGTTAACTGGCTGCTGCCGCTGTAAGGGTATGGGTTGCCGGTACCCGGCAGGCTGTAGCTGTCGTAATAGTTTACCCTCAGGAAAACCTCGTTGGCGTATTCCTCCCCGGCCATGGGGTGAGTACGCACGGTGTAGCCGTCGCTGCGCACCGTGGTGCGCTCCTCCCACTGGTAGGGCTGGGTATTGATGTAATTGTCCTGGATGTTTTCGCGGGTGAGGGTGTTATTGTTCTCTACCCCGGTAATGATCACCCTGCCGAGGGCATCGTACTTTACCCAGCTCCACTGGTTGGCAGCACGCTGGTTGGCATCCTGGCTAAACACCACCTGGTCTATCTTATTATAAACCATAAACTCCCAACCTTTGCCGGGAAGCTTCTTTTGGGTAAGCCGCCCCTGGCTGTCGTACCGGTACTGGTAGCAAAGGTTATCCAGCGTGGTTTGGCTTGGCAAGCTGCCGTCGGGGATGGCTAAGGGCGGCAGCACAAAGGCAAGGTTGCCCAAATCATCGTACACGTAATAAGTACTCAGCATTTCTACCTGCGGCGTAGCGCCGGAAGTGAGGTTGTACATGCGCTTTAGCAGCACATGCCCTTCCAAATCTTTGTATTCTTCTGTAGTGCCTAATACGCCATCAATTGCAGCGCCTGCCCAGTTCTCGTCCTTGCTGATGCTAAGGAACAGCGTGCCGGTAGCGTAAGCGCCGTTTTGGCTTAAAGTGCGCACCTGCGTTGCCGGGTTAATAGCTGCCGAATAGAGCACAACCTTCCTGCTGCCGGGGTTGCCCGCAGCCGGCGTAGGGCTGAATGCGTTTTGCGTATTGCTGGCATAATCCATTTTTACGGTATGCCCGTTTACCGTTGGCGTGCCAAGCTGCCAGGAAATGCCCGGCGCGCCCTGCTCTACGGGGCGGTCCATCGATGAATTGTCGAAACCGGTGCCGGCAAACGGCACTGTCGTGGTTTTATAGCCCGCGCCTGCCTGCTGGTAAAAAATATACTGTGCGCTGCCGGTATAGCCGCCCGTGCCTATTAGGGCATTGGCGCGGTAGCTGCCCGGCGTACCCGCACCCTCGGTATAGGGCGAATACTTTACCGCCTCGCGGCTGTAGCTGTCGTACGCAAATGGCTGCACCACGTCCTTGCCCATAGGCGAAGCTGCCTGCTGCACGGTTTGCAGCGGCCGGCCAAGCCCGTCCATATACTGGTACACCACCGTTACGCTGTCCTTCAAGTTGGTGTAGCTATCCAAAGTGGCGTTGCTGCTGATAGCCGTACGCGGCGAACGTACGCGGATGTAATTGCCGGTTTGGGCGCGGGTGGTTTGGGCTGCGCATAACAATAGCAGGCATACTGCCTGTGCCATGCTTATATTGTTTTTATTAAATATCTTCTTCATGGTTTAGGCGCTTAATATTTTGGTGTGTAACCGGTACCTGCCATAAACGCAACAACAGCGCTACAGGTGATGGTACCGCTGCCGGGGCCGCCTGTTTGCCCGCCGCCGGGCGCCGAATCGTTAAGGAAGCCGCCCGCCCCGGCGCAGGTAATGCACCCGGTAACGTCGATGGCATCGCTGTTTACCGTACTTTGCCCCGAGGGTATTATCATGCTGCGGTTGCAAACCAACGTACCTGTAATGGCGCCATTGGTGCGGGTAGTAACCGTTACTTTGTAGTTTACGGTAAGGTCTGCCAGTACCAGGTATGCTACCGTGCATGCCGCATCGCGGTATACGTCGAACCTGTAGGTATTGTACGTATCGCTGCCCGAGGTGTAGGTGCTTGCCAGTACCATCTTCACGTATAGGGTGGTGGGCACGGTAGAGGCGCAGCTTGCAGGCACCTGGCCCAGCGAGAGCCACCGGTTGGTATTGTACGTAGCGCTAAATGGGTTGGTGTCAACCTGTTTCTTTTGCTGCTCGCCGGTGTTGTCTCCATTAATGTCTACTACGCAGGCGGCAACAGCCGGGCTTACGTCCACCCAAACCGCATCTGTGTTTACGTAATTATACTTGTAGTCCTTAACTATCTTGCGGTTTTGGTCCTGCACCTGCACCAGCCTGCCAACAGCATCGTAAATAAAGTAGGTGATGCTGCTTTTAACATCGCATTTGGCGGTGAGGCCTACCAATGGCTGGTAGGTATAAGTGCTCATTTGCGCATTGGCGGGGTATAAGCGTACTTCGTCTATCAAGCCGGTACCGCCAATAGTTACCGTTGTGGCACCTGTTACATTGTACTCCTTATACACCCAGCCGTCTTTTGGGTTGCCTGTTGCCGCCAAAGTTGCGGTGCCACCTGTTACGGTGATAGCCGCACCCGTTTTATACCAAAAAGACACGGTATAATTACTGGCTGCGGTAAGGCCGCTTTTTACAAGCGTATTGCTGTTGCTAACGGTAAAGCATTTTGCCCCCATTGGTGCGGTAGCATCAACCGAGGCCCCGGCCGTGCCGTATACCCAGCTGCCCAGGCCGTTTGTTTTATAGCTTTCGAAGTGGGTATAAGCAATTGATACCGTATCAGCATTAAGCACCTCGGCAATTGGATAAGTATTATTGCCCGGGGCTTTAGTATTAGCATAACCCCAAATGTAGCTCCGCCCGGCATCGTCAACCTTCCGTTCCTGCCTGATGTTGCCATAAAAATCGTAAATATCAAAAGATACTTCGGGCTGGTACCTGCCGTCTTTCAATATATTGTTAGCGCCCGGGGAGCTGGCCACAAAATCGGTAACCGGCGCGGCAATGCGCAGCACATATACCGAATCGCGGAAGGGCCGGTTAACTTTATAAGTCGTCAGCACGGCATTAACCGTACGTTCATTGGCCCCGTTGAGATCTGATTTTTTAGTAACTTCTTCTATTGGGTAGCTATGTATATGGTTACCTTTAAGGTACAAAACACCGGCAAGCGAGCCTGTAGGGCTGCCGAAGGAGTCATAGTCGTAAGGATAGGTAACAGACTGGGTAACTTTCTCGTTTTTACTGTTTACGGATTGTAACTGTTTTAACTGGAAATAACTTGTGTCTATTTGATAAGTATTCCATGTTTTTACCATTTTAGTGGCATCGTTAAGATCGTATACCCAGGTAGTATCTGATGCCAGGTATCTATAATCTGTTGCGTTAGTATAATATTGCAGTTTTAGTGTACCTGCCGACCCGGCAGATGGCGGGCCCCCTTCGTAATAATTAACTACATCAGCGTAATTTGTAGGGTAAGGGTTGAATCCGGTTTTTATACTGGTTGACGACCTAAACTTCATGTTAGCGTAAACGTTCCGTTTGTCCTTTGTTAACGCAAATGCCCCGCTGCCAAGATACCTGTACGATGTTTGCCTGCTCATCAGCCCATTATGCCAATCCATAGTGGTTGGCGGCGCAAACGGGAAGCCGTCGCCATTAACGCCTTGCCCGCCTATTTCATACTCGTACACTTCCTTGCCTGTAGATCCATTATTATTAAGCAGCTCCTCCACCCTGTAGTAGCCCACAACCGCGCCTTGCTGTGTAGCCATAGGGTAACTGGAGGAAGCAGAGCGGACATAGTAAGTACTGGCAATTACATTGTGTTCATCGCCGGAATTGACGGTTAATTCGTGGCTGTACTTAGGCTGGTAGTTTAAAAACCCGCTTGATGTGTTATTGCTCATCACATACCTGTAACTCCTTACATTGTATGGAGCAGTGCTGAGGCCGTCGTAATCTTCAATTTTAGCAATGCGCAAGCCGCTGGCGTTATGCGCTACCGGCCCTGTTTGCCCGGGCATTAAAAGGTGGTTGGCCCAGGTGGCTGCGATACTGTAACGGATAAAACCGGGGTTGTCGGGGTTGGTTTGCTGCTTATTGTCTATCAGCCTAATTTGATAGTAGCCTTGCGGCAGCATAATGGTGGTATCCGCATTGGTAATATTGTACAGGTAGTTGGTATAATTACCCTGCGCATCCCGCCCGTAAAGGCGGGCAACCACAAAATTGTTCGGCTGTGGCGGCGGGTTATTGCCCGTACTTAAGCCATAGGCGGTAAGGTGCACCGCCATTTGCGGGAAAGTATTGGTTTCGGAATATACATGCATTAAATGCGTAGGATTGCCATTGTTGGCATCGTAGTTATAATAAAGGCTTTGGTTGTCGTTGGAAAATGCGGTAACCTGTGGGTCTGGCAGGTAGCTGTCGGCTCCGAAGTCGTGATCGGGGGTTTGGTGCGTTTCAAAATAAAATTTAGTATACCCCTTTGTTGGGTATGTGATACTGGTGAGCATGCCCATGGCCATTGCGCTTACATCGGGCTTCCTCTCAGCGCCGGGGAGCATGCTGCCGCCGCCGTATGGGTCTGGCTCCCGCGGCACCAGCGTTGTTTGGTTGGTTGCATTGTAATAACCCCACCAATCCTGGTTGTAGGCCATACCCGCGCTAATGCCCATATCCGGGTTGTACCCGAAACTATATTTTTCCTTTTTAAAGTTGCTGGTGCCCGCTATTGGCTCCAGTTGCCCTACCAGCGAGTCTAACCTTAAGCGCATATCTGCCTTGTTAGTATAAAAGAACTTGTAAAGTTTAGAAAAGCCGGCCGTTGAAATGGCAAGGGTATCTACCATAGTAGGCTTACCGGCCAGGCCCGATGGGTTCAGGTCTTTCCGTCCAACGTTGGCATACACCTGTAGGCTGCCATTTTCGAATGTAATGCCGGTAAGTTTCATGTTGTGCATCCCGGTAGACGAACCGGCATCGCTATCTTCCCTCAATGGTTGCCCTACGCCGCCCAATGGAAGCCCGGTGCCGGTCAATAATTTGTATTTTTCACCACCGGGCTGAAATTGCGTGTACGCCTCCGCTTTATAGGTAAAATTGATCTCGTGGCCGGCAGGGCTCACGATTTTCTTCAGCATCCAGGAAGTATTATATATTTTTTGAGTAGCATTCCGCTGTGCGTACTCGATGGCATCGCCCCCGCTATCCGATCCAAAATAGTATTGTACGCCATCCGGCGTTGTGGCAACAAACGATGTGATGTGGTTGCCCGGGGTATAAGGGTAGGTAAATTTAATATTTTGCTGCGGGCTCAGCATTAGCGAGTCGTTAGCTGCGTTGTAACTAAACTGCCCGGAATAACCGCCAAAATTGAAGCTGAAAAGGTCTGCTTCGCCATCATAAGTGCCATCGGCGAATTTATTGAGCATGATACCTGCGTTGTTCCGGTAAGTGGCGTTTGCGGTTTGCGATAAACCAACTTTTACATAGTTCACGTATTTTGCAGGGTCCATATAGCCGCGGTCGGCTTCATCGGGCAGGCCCCTTACTGTACGGGTTATTGCCCCTCCGGCATTTAAGGCCCAGCCAAGCCCCACGGAGGATGCCTGTTCTTCTACCTTAAGGCCGCCGGCATGATAGGCGATACTGACAGGCAGGCTCAGGTCGCCGCTTTTGATGGTATAAAGAGGGATTGATATGTTCGGCACTCCCGTAAAATAGCTCACCGGCGTACGGCCGAATTTCCCCAATGCCGCAGCATCAGGCGAAGGTGGGATGGCTTTGGTGATCTCGGTTCCCATTTTTGGGATGGTAGGGCCTTGCGCAAACATACTGTTTGCCACAAGCAAAAGGAGGGCTGTATAAAGATATTTCATCAGTATAGGATAATAAGGTTTAAGCGCCTGCGGTCCTGTTATTTGGTTTTTGCTTCAGGCATTTTCAACTTCAACTGATCCATTAAAAAATCAATCTGCTCCTGCAGCGATTTGTTAGTTTTTTCCTGCTCGGTTACCTGCTTATCTTTTTCTATCAGGTATAGCGTCAATTCCTCCACCTTTTTCATTAGAAGCTTATTCATCTCCCCAATTTTCAACCCGTCTTTTTCAAGTTCCGCAGCAGATGGCATACCCGGCAGGTGCTGGTTTTTATCGATGTAGGCTTTTACCTCGTTTAGCCCGGGAAGGGTGTAGCCTGTTGCAAATACATAGTCGGGCCAGCCGCTTGTTTCTACCGTAACCTCCTGGGAGCGGATTTTGCCATTAACAGACAGCGCCTCTGTATGCGGTGTCGAAGTGCCAATTCCCACCTTGCCCGCAAAGTAGCCATTACCGGTATTGTCTACGGTGAACAGCGAAGTATGTGTACCTGCACCTAAGGCCGCGCTGTTTATCCCCGCATCAACCAGGTAGTGCATCCCCGTGCCCAATGAACTTTCGTATGGCGATACCCAGAGCGCACGGTACCCCGCCGCCACGCCGCTTGTTTGGTTTACGGTAGGTACAACGGCGTAAGCGTTTTGGATAACCGCCGTGCTGGCGCTGAACGTGCCGAACATGCCGATGCCGCTGGTTGCGCCTGATATCGACCCATAATCGAACCGAAGCACGCCGCTTGCCGAGGGGGAGTTTGCCACCGTAATAGAGCGGGATAAAAATGTGGATGACCCTATACCCAGCGTTATTGCACGGGTACTGCCTGTGCCTGCGCTGTTGGTGCGCAATATAAATACATTGGAGGCCCAGGCAGCAAGGAAGCGCTCATAATTGGTGGTTTGGTCGGTAGTATTGTAAGCGGCAATACCGGTTGCAGCACTCCCAAGTGTGAGGGAGTTGGTTGGCGATGTGGTTTCGATACCCGCACTGCCCGTTGTTGGGAAAGTGTTGGTTTGCCCGCTGGCATGAAGCATTGCAATTAAAACGGCAGCAAAAGTTATTGCTAATTTTTTCATAAATGATATATTTAGGTATTAAAAAATATTTAACGAATAAAATGCTACCGCACGCCGTGGGCAATCAGGTGAGAAAAAATTGGTTGTTTATTTTCAGGTGATTGTGATCTGGTATTTGGTTTAGGATTTTGTATTAAATTTAGATAAAAAATATTTTAATTCAAAATAATATTTAAAAAAAATTGATCAGCCCATTTTTTTTTGAACATGCCATTTAACTATCAACAGCGTTTTATAAATTTAAATTATGAAACTTCTCCTCACCTCCGCAGGCATTAGCAACCCCAGTATCCACAATGCACTCGTGGAACTACTGGGCAAACCTGTTGCCGAAGCGAGTGCGCTTTTTATCCCAACCGCCATATACGGCATACCGGGCCACCCCCAAATAATACAAAAGGTTATTTGCGGCACACTGGGCGACCCATTTTGCCAACTGGGGTGGAAATCGATGGGCGTGCTGGAACTTGCCGCCCTGCCCAGCATTAAACAGGAACTTTGGATACCCATGCTGCAGCAAACAGATGCCTTGCTGGTTGGCGGCGGCGACTGCCAGTACCTGTGCTACTGGTTGCAGCAATCGGGCCTTACCGCCCTCCTGCCTTCGCTGTTGGAAAAAATGGTGTATATAGGCCTAAGCGCCGGCAGCATGATCATGACCAGTTATGGCACTACCTACGGCAACCACACCCTGCCGCCCGAGACTGATAAATCATTAAACCTGCTCAATTTTGCCATCCACCCGCACCTGGATTACGAATGGTTCCCAGACAACTCGCTGGCCAATATAGAAAAGCTGGCGGCAACCATACCTGTACCCTCCTACGCTATCGACGACCAAACCGCCATTAAAGTAATTGATGGGGCCGTAGAAGTTATTTCGGAAGGGAATTGGAAGCTGTTTGGGATTTAGCCAAACCAGCAACCGATCGATCCCCTTTTCTTAGCAAAATCACTGCCCGGAAAAAAGCCAAAATTCCCGGCCGGCGCGGGATGTAGCCGATGTAACCCCTGTCACCATTTTAACTAATAAGAAAAACAGATTTAAAACTGAAGAAGTGGCGTCAAAAGCGTCAATATTTGCCCTTTTTTATGCAAAATATCCCAAAAAACACTCCGAAAACCACAGAAAAACGCCGAAAAGTGTCCGATTTTGTAGGTTAACTAAAAGTAAAGTAACTAATAATAAGCTAGTTAGAAATTATCTTCGTAATTCACTTTTCCGTTAAAAAGCTTCACATAATCCACCGACCCGGTGCCCTGAAAACTGAAGTCGATACCAATAATTTTGGATCGGATGATATCGCTATCTACGGTATAAACCAGCTTATCATCCAGGTATACCTTCCCCACCCTGTTGTGCGATTCTACCCGTACCTTAACGTACTTGCTAAAATCAGCCCCAAACATAGAAAGATCCTTGGTTTTCCCCGAGCGGAAATAGTTGGTAAAAATAAAGTCGATATCTGATACACAGCCCTTTGCACACAACGGAATCGCTACAGCAGTACCCTTGCAAAGGATGTAGATATGGGTTTGCTGGCACATGGCCGTACCCTCTTTAAAGGTGTTTTTTAAGGAGGTTTCAAACACAAAATCGTTACTATATATCTCGCCAAAATCCTTCACATTGCTATAAAGCACATAAGGTGCCTCAGGCTGCATTTTTATGTTATGTGCCTGTATTTGAGCAGCATCCAGTGCCATTTTGCCACCCTGCATTACCTCCGTACTATCAAAATACACAGGTACCGGCTTCAGGGTAACCGCCGCCAGCCAGCCATTTGATTTGATGAGGAGGTCGTGCTGTTTCACTATCTTATTGTTAACGATGAGTTTGGCCCGGTAATAATCGGGGTAGTAATAAATAGAGGTATGTTGCTTATCTAATTTAGATACCTTCTGCCTCAGTTTCCTATCCCATGATTGCTGTATAATTACGGAGTCGCCGGGCGCTTTCGAAGCATCAAAATTAAACACCACCGAGTTTGGAAGCCCCTGTGTTACAACCTTTTTACTAGTAAAGGTGTAGTCGGCATCTAAAACAGGCGGCGGGTTTTTATTAATGCTGAGGTAAGTAATTATTATGCCTGTCAGCAAAGCTACTCCCGCGGTAATTTGCCATATCCGCTTGTTGGTGGGCTTATCGGTAATGATGGATTTAGGCACAGCTGCAAGGCCCGGTTCGGGGGTTACTATAACATCCTCCAGTATGGCAACATTGATACTGCCGTTTTTTTGGTGGGCGGTTACAAAGTTCCTCCAACTGCTAAAGCCAATAAAATGCGCAAGTGTGTCCAGCGTATAGGTGTTGGGCAGGCTATCGTACTTAACCTTACCCCAAATGCGCTTGAGGGTAACATGGCTAAGCGTAACACCGGTACGTTGCTGTATACGCTCGCTAAGTTTAATAAAATCCTGGTTGGTCCAGCTACGGCTGTCGCCCCAACCGGTTTCTGCTTCGTACTGTTGTTTAAGCGTTTCTATAAGTTCATCAAAAGGCATGTGCGGTCTCCTTATTGCAAAATTAATATCGCTATTGGTTTGTTCGGGCTTGTATCAACTTGTACCAACTTGTACAGGCTACATGCATATAATTTGGTTCTGCGGCATCTACATTTGTACAGCCCAATGCATATGCAAGTTATGTAATTGCATGCGGCTAAAAACCAATTAGCAAAAATATTTTTTATGGATAAGCTGGCAATTACAGGTAAATGGCTTTACGCAACGGCGTTTTTAGTGTTTGGTATACAACATTTTATGTACGCGCAATTTGTG
Organism: uncultured Mucilaginibacter sp.; assembly: GCF_946481715.1. The sequence goes on from NZ_CAMLOV010000119.1 coordinate 12,457, forward strand.
GGCACCCTTGTACCGGCGTTTATTCCATGGCGTTTATTCTGCGGCATTTTTGTGGGTGTTGCGTTTGTTGCATTTGCAGTAAGTGTGTTCATCAATAAATTAACCCGGTTATCCGGCATGCTACTGGCAGTTTTGATGTTGTTGTTTGTTTTGCTTATACATATACCAACACTTTTTACTAACCCCCAAAGTGCCCAAAGCTGGACACGTGCTATGCAAGATATAACCATCATGGGCACCGCACTTATGCTAACCGGCGATTTAAAGCTGCAACCCGCCGGGCGGTATTTGTTTGCGGTGCCCATGTTTTTTTTAGGAGCGCAGCACTTTGCTCATGCCAATTTTGTTACCGCGAAAGTACCAGATTGGTTGGCTCCTGTTACCCTTTGGGACTATGTAGTGGGCGTAGTAATTATTTTGGCCGCGATGGGTATTATCAGTAACCGGTACCGGGGTGTGCCTGCCTTAATACTGGGCATTTTCCTGTTAGTGTTTGCTTTGTTACACCATTTACCAATACTGGTGCCCAATGTTTACAACGGGCAGGAATGGACAGGCATTATGATAGATATAGCTGTTGCCAGCGGCGCACTTGTTTTAGCAGCACTACCAGTTGCCTATTATAAAACGGTGCCCTGGCAACTTAATACAAAATAAAACGTACTAATATACAACCAACTGTTATAAAACCTTTTACAAACCGTGTGCCTTATGGCCGGCCGTTTTTCATATTATCCGTTTTTGTTGCTGGTGCTACTAATTTTTGGGCACAGCGAGCAGGGGTACGCACAATTTTTTGAACTAACCGGCGGCCAGGATAAGGCCAATGTGCCCTTTAAGGTTGTACGGAACATGGTTATTATTAAGCTAAAAATAAATAATAACGGGCCTTATAATTTTATTTTGGATACCGGCGTTGGCCTTATGGTGATTACAGAGCCAGCCCTTATAGATAGCGTAATTATACCCGATAAAAGGGTACTTAAGTTGGGCGGGCTGGGTGCCGGCGACGATTTTGATGCTTATTATACAGCTCCTTTAAATATAGAAATTCCCGGGATAAACAGCGTAGGCGTTAGTGCTGCTATTTTTAAGAAAGACCATTTTGGTTTATCTAATTATGCGGGCATGCCCATACATGGCTTATTGGGCTACGAGTTTTTTAGCAGGCTGGTTGTTAAAATTAACTTTAGCGATAGCACACTAACTGCCTATCGCCCGGGCAAAATGAAAGCGCCGAAACGGTATGACATGTTGCCGATATCGGTGGAACATAATAAGCCGTTTTTAACCACTTGCGTACGCTTTTGCGATGGCAGCGAACGCGAATGCAAACTGATAGTGGACATTGGCGCGGGGCACCCCCTTTCGTTGGATGACAACGGGGGCACAAAGTGGCCAACCCACAAGGCAATTGCCGCTAACTTGGGCATGGGGCTAACGGGGCCTATAAGTGGCGAAATAAGCCGGGTTAACCAGCTGAATTTGGGGCGGTATGGCTTAACTAATGTGCTTTCTTCCTTTCCCGAAAAACGCGGTGATACTGCATCTGAACCCCGCGACGGCAATCTGGGGATGGACGTTTTAAAGAGGTTTACCCTGATTTTTGATTACGGTAAGGGTTTTTTGTACTTAAAGCCGCGTACCAGCCTAAAGGAGGCATTTGAGCATGATATGAGCGGGATGGAATATTATGCAGGCGGCGAAGGGCTTAAGCATGTGGTAATTAGCCGGGTGGAGCCAGGATCGGCGAGTGATGAAATTGGGCTGGCGCGGGATGACGAAATTGTGTCGGTAAATTTCAAGTCGGTTGCCGATATGAATTTGGAGGAACTGGATAGGTTGTTCCGCTCGGGCGACAAGCGTTCATTGCTATTAGAAATTTATCACGAGAAAAGATACAGTAAGGTAGTAATTACCCTGAAACGTAGGATATGACCAGCTTAGGATGATTGGTGTATAAATCCCCCTTAAGGTTGCCCCGTGAGAAGGCAATCCGGGGGGACTATACCGCTATTGATATTAAATTAAAACAAGTGAACCGCTGCTTAAAAAACATCTATATAATCTTTGTTAGTCCTATTTCATCACTCCATCATAAATAATCTCCGTACGCCGATTCAGTTGATGTTCGTTTTCCGTGCAGGAAGCCCTGTCCTGACAATCTGCCACGAGGTTAGTTTTACCAAACCAGGCCGCAGACAGGCGTTCTCGTTCAATACCGTGTTCCGTTAAGTATTCGATAACTGAATTAGACCGTCGTTTGGATAAACCGATGTTGTAGCTACCCGACGCCCGCACATCTGTATAGGATGCCAGTTTTATTTTTACAGATGGATTCTGTTTTAAGGTAAGCAACAGTTTATCCAACTCTGCAGCGGCATCTTGCCGGATGTTTGCCTTGTCTAAATCGTAATAAATGATGGTATGGATGTCCTCCGGGTTAAAAACGCTCTTGGTGGGTACAGTCACTATCGGTGGCTGCGCGGGTTTTACCGGAGAAGAAAGGTTGATGTATTTAAAGGTGTAAATATCGTCGTTGCCTGTACCACCGCTCCGATTGGAGGACAAATAGCCAGATAGACTATTGCTCGTCAGAAAACAGAAATCATCTGCAGTACTATTAACCGGGAACCGGTGATTATAAGGCGTACTCCACCCGGCTTTTTCGCCTTTTGCTTCAAATATATCATACCCACCCATGCCGGGCAAGCCGTCCGAAGCAAACTCCAGGCTACCATCCCACGGAACTGTGGGGAAAGCCTCGTTTCCCCTGGTGTTGATAGCGACACCGCAGTTGACCGGTTTTGCCCAGTTACCATCGGCTTGTTTTTGGCAATACCAAATATCGGTTCCGCCTTCCCCTCCGGGCATATCTGATGTGAAGTATAGCAATGAACCGTTTGGCGACAGAGCTGCATGCCCTACCGAGTACGCTTTGATATTGTTGTAGGCAAAATTTTTAAACCCACCCCAAACACCGTTGGTTTTAGTTGCCATCACCAGCATTAGCCTGCGGGTAAAAAGGCGCTGGTGGCTGCCTTTTTCGCGCTTATCAACCGGCAGCCCACTACGTGGAATGGTGGTTGTAATAGTGATCCATGCGGTATCGGCTGCAGCATTAAACACGGCTGGCCCCACATGATAATCACCGTTAAATATTTTACTGCTTCCTTTACCAATGAGCAAAAGCGCTACACTGTCTTTATTTGCCCGGTATAATTTAAAAAAGCCGTTGCCTGTGCGGTTATCTGTTTGCTTACCGCTGTTGTCGTATTCGGCAACCCTATCTGATGAGAAAACGATGCCGTTCTGCCCGCAGTAACTTGTCCCCCAATCTGCATAAACGCTGTTGAGCTTCTTTTCCAGATTAACGGTGTACTCTTTCCGGGTAGAGGCCATCCATTTGACCGCAGAATCGCAGGTGGCGAGCTTAAATTGCAATTCCTCGGGCTCGCTCACGCTGTCGTAGTAGGCTTGGTATTGTACTTTTGCTTCTTTTAACTTGTTATTACGCAGCAAAGCTTCGGCGTAGTAATAAATGTTGATATCAGCAGCTTTGTTATGGCTTAAAGCAACGGAATACCAACTTTCGGCGTTTTTACTGTCATTTATCAGCCGGTAGCAATCGGCAACACGCTCTATCACATTTACGTCCGGAGTATTTTTATTGGCGAGGGGAAGGTAAAGGTTAAGCGCCTTAAAATATTCATAGCGCTCAAAAAGCTTATCTGCCAGCTGTTTTTTACTGAGCTGTTCCTGTGCAGTTGCCCCGTTAAGGCAATGCATCAGTAAAAAAAATGCGAATATTTTCTTCATATAGCTCATCAAAAAAACCTTGGGCTTAATACTCTTGGTTGTTTCCTGCGGAAAGATAAACTTAACGATACCTCATGAGTACCGCTCTGGTAGGCCGCCAACGCGCTAGTGCTAAAATCGTACGAGTACCCAAACCGAAGGAAATCGTTTATATTGAATTGGGCTATCGCAGTAACCGTGTTACTTTTGTCGAGCCCTTTGTACCGGTTATAATTATTTAGGTTAACGCCGGTATTGTACGATGCGCCCAGCCACAGCTTCTTATCAAACAGCAGGTAAGCAGTCAGGTCTAAACCCGCAGGGCTTCTCAGGTCGCCTTTCAGCATTACCGAAGGTTTTATATCGATGCTATTGCTCAGCGCAATAACGGCACCGGTAGTTAAATACCCATGCGCAACCGGGTTTATAACTAAAGTGTTACTGCCTGATAAAGGCTGAGAAAATAAATTGAGCACCGAGCCGCCAATGTAAAAAGAAGGCGTTGTATAATATACTCCCAGCCTAAAATCAGCCATCAGCGTATTTTCATTACCAATAATACTGCCGTCGGTTGGGTCGGTAGCGTTAAATTTCGATGCGTCTATACGGTACTGCACCAGCCCCGCCCCAATGCCAAAACTGAGGCGTTTGGTATCCTCATCATCCAGCCGCAGGCGGTAAGCGTAGTTGGCATAAAAGGAGGTATTGTTTTCAGGGCCAAGCCTGTCATTAGTGGCTAAAAAACCAAGTGCTACGTTTTTATTATCCGGGTTAAGCACTCCATCAATAGATATGGTGTTAGTGCGTGGCGCGCCATCTATCCCGGCCCATTGCAGGCGGCTACTCAGGTTAAGCGTCCAATCTTCTTTATAACCTGCATAAGCAGGGTTAACCACCAACCCGTTAAACATATACTGGCTAAATTGCACGGTTTGTTGCGCAAAAGTTTTTTGCCAGCCTAATACAGCCACAAATACCAGGATATATTTATTCAGCCTCTTCATTTACCGCCTGTTAACATATATCCAACCTTTGTATATAACGGGTTTAGCGGCGCCTGTGTTTATTTCCAGCAGGTAATAGTAGGTACCGTCTGCAAGCCCTGCCGCATCCCAGGTATTGTTATAATTCTCTGATTTATAAACCTGGTTACCCCAACGGTTAAATATTAGTAAGCGGCTGCCCGGGAAACCGGCTATTCCCTGCACTTCAAAAACATCGTTCTTACCATCGTTATTTGGGGTAATAATATTAGGCGCTATTATTTTGCCCGTCGGGTCCGGCGCCTTTACTGCAACCTCCAGTTTACCGGCCAATACCGAATTGATAACATAAGCCCAAGTGTCTATACTGCGGTTATTGCCAAAATCATTGTCATCGTTACTATTTGTGGCGGTAGTACCCCATTTGTGCCCGTTAACCAAGCTGCTTAATCCGCCGGTGTTTACTACAGGGCTCGACGGCACGCCGGTGGCGGAAATATCGCTATCATCCCAGTAGATGGTATTATCGGGCGAGTTTGCGCCATTGCTGCGCGTAAGCTTAATGCCGCTAATATTTCGTTCAACATCAAAAAACGGAAAATGCACTTCTGCTGCAAACAGCGAAACATCAATATTGACGGTATAACTGCTCACGCTTGCCTTCACCTGGTTGCCAGCACCATCCAGCCCATCCCAGGTTACTTCGTTGCCACCTG
>NZ_CAMLOV010000120.1 GCF_946481715.1 uncultured Mucilaginibacter sp.
GTGAAAATGTGCAGATTACAGATGTGCAGATTTCAGATTTAAAATGTCCCGAGCTTAAAGATGCTGATTATTTACGGTTTGTGGCAGGCGATTTGGAAAAGCAAGGGCAGTGGTTCTTTTGTTGCAACAGTCCCGCTATACACTACAAGCTGCCGATAGAAGCGGGCTTTCCGTTGCTATCGGGTTTATGGCCGAACGGTAAGTGCGCCGAATTGGATATTGACCAGTCCGGCGAGACGCCCGACTGTAAATATTGATAAGGCTCTACGCTTACTTTATTATATTAACCCCGCCCGGGCAGGCGTCCACGCCTGCCTGCGAAACTTGGTAAGCGTCCACGCTTACCCTAATACCTTTTAACTGCTACGTCAGCGTGGACGCTGACAAATTATATCATTCAGGCGTGGACGCCTGAACGGGCGGGGTTTGGAGTAGGCTTAGTTCTTTTAGTAATACCTAATTGGTTTCCACAGTATCAAAACATTTACAAGGATATTTTCGCCGTTGTTGGTGTTGTCACCAATAACGCCCGGATGCACTTATTTAACGAGATACCCGCCACACCCATTAGCGCCTATTACAAGCATTGCGGCTTATCGGGTTAATACATTATCTACAAGCATCGCAGCTCGATGGTCACAAGACCAACGAGGGCGAATGATGATTTTCTTTATATTTGAGGTATGAAAAACCTTATCCTTTTTGTGTGCTTGGTGCTGGCCGGGTGCGGCAGTGCTGCTGTAGAACATGCCGACGAGGTTAACGGTCCCCCATTTAAAAAGCTTGACTTTAAAGGCGGTTTAAAGGGCGTACATTGCCGACATTTGGCGGAGCGATATGTAGATAGCAATAATAGCTACCAGGTGCAGGCGCTATTGATAAATGGTAGCAAAAAGCGCATCAAATACCTGCAATTGAATGCCACCTATTTGAACGAGGCAGGCAAACAGGTAGCCACGGCATTGGGCGGCCCCGAAGCGGAGATCATGCCTGGTGATAGCGGGCTGGTGGTGGTTAGCTACCCATTTCAAAAAGACAGTATCCCCAACAAAGTAGTTTTAACAGTAAGTGATTAAGATATGGAAATACGCAGTTAACTTTCGAAGTGCTGGAAAAAGACGTCCTCGCATATTTTTAAGAGTACCTAACTGGCGAGCCGTCTTTTTCCGCCGTTGTTAGTGTTGTCACCAAAAACGCCCGGATGCACTTACTTTTCCGCCGTTGTTGGTGTTGTCACCAAAACGCCCGGATGCACTTACTTAATGGAATAAACGCCGCTATTGCAAGCATTGCGGTTCATCATGTTAATGTATCCTCTACCAGCATCGTGGTTCGTTGGCCACAAGGCCAACGAAGGCGGAAAGAAATAATTTGATCTTAATACTCAAATGAAAATTCACAATAAATCAAACTTTGGAGTAGGGTTAGTTCTTTTAGTAGTACCTAATTGGTTTCCACAGTATCACAACATTTATAAGGATATTATACAGGCGGTCGGATTTATCCTGTTAGTGTTTGCATTTATCAAGTTGAAAAAAAGGAAAAAAGAATTGCCACCATTATAGCATAGCATGGTGTAAAAGGTACAGTCTCCACACAAGACCAAAAAAGGCGGGAAAAAAATTCCTTTTTATTTACCTGAAAAATAATCATTTATATATAATATCTTAATTTTCCTTAAAAACCCGATCGTTTTGCATGGCTGATTCGTCAGAAGTTAAAATTTAAACAACATGCAAAATCTGAAAGACAAAGTAGCCGTAATATTTGCGGCATCCGGTGATATCGCCGGCGCAGTAGCGCGGTCATTTGCCGGGCAGGGCGCAAAGGTATACGTTGCCGCGCGCAACCTTGATGCTGTAAATGCACTGGCCCGCGAGATAGCCGCAAGCGGCGGACAAGCGCGGGCCGTAAAGGTTGACGCCCTAAACGAAGCCGAGATTGATGGCTTCTTAAAAAATGTGATTGAAGAAGATGGCAGGTTGGATGTTGTATTTAATGGCATAGGCGCCAGTTATGACGAAATGGGTGGCAGGCCGGCAACTACAGAGGCCACCTTTGAGCAATTTATGGCCCCGATACAAAAGATCTGCGGGTCGCAGTTTTTAACCTCGAGACATGCGGCCAGGTACATGATGCAAACGCAAACCGAAGGAACGATCTTACTACTTACTGCCGCCTTGTCCAGGTCCAAGCTTCCAAATTTAGCAGGCATCACTGCCGCCAGTGCAGCAATAGAAGGCTTAACCCGGGTAATGGCCGCTGAGTGGGGAAGTAACGGCATCAAGGTGATTTGCCTATGCGCCGGAGCGATTATGGAAACCAGGCGGATCTCGGGATGGATAGAAGGTGCTGCGCAGCAATACCAGGTGCCCGTTGAGCAGATTGTAGCGCAGTATAAAGGTTTTGATATCTTAAAAGCCTCTCCTACGTTAAAACAACTGGGCGATACAGCTGCTTTCCTGGCTTCCGAAACCGGGGCACTGTTCAATAGCCACATTGTAGATGTGGATTGCGGTAAGCTCAATATTTTATAATAAGGTTTTAATAATTTAGTAGTGGCAACCTTCTGCGGAGGGCTGCCACTTTATGTTTGTTTCAATTATACTAAATGGATAAGGACAATCTCCTCAAATCGGCCATCGCCGGCGACAGCCACGCCTTTCAAACGCTGTTTGCTGAATTTCAAAACCCCATGAGGTCTTATCTGTACCGCCTGCTGACTGACCGGGATGATGTGGAAGACCTTGCGCAGGATACTTTTATCCAGGCGTTTACCAAACTTTCAACATTTAAGCAGGAAGCTTCATTGAAAACCTGGGTGTTCCAGATAGCCACCAACCTTGCCTATGATCATTTACGAAAAAAGAAGAGGTGGCAGCCAGATGCGCAGGACCGCGCAGCAGACCTGGCCATTAGTTCGGAGGAGATCCGCGAGGTGTTTTGGCAAGTGCATGATAACTCGCCGGCAGGTACTTATGAAATGAAGGAGCATATTGACTACTGCTTTACCTGCATTTCGAAGACTTTAGCCATTGAAAGCCAGGTAACGCTGATACTAAAAGACATTTATGACTTCTCTGTAAGGGAGATAGCCCACATCCTCGACAAGACAGAAGGTGTAATTAAGCACCTGCTGCATGAGGCGCGAAGCACCATGACAGATATTTTTGAATACCGCTGCGCACTGATCAACAAAAATGGCGTTTGCCACCAGTGCAGCCACATCAACGAGATCTTCAACCCAAAGCAAAATCAGCAGGAAGAACTCATGAAGCTGGAACTGGTTAAGGCCTCTAAAAAATACAACCGTGAGCAGCTTTTTACTTTGCGGACGATTTTGATAAAGCATATCGATCCGCTTCAAGCATCCGGTACCGACTTCCACGAAGAAATTATGAATTGCCTGAAAACGGCGATTGGCGAAAAAAAAGACTTTTTTGATCGTAATTAAACCCCTTTGCCCTTGTTTCGCCGTTGTTCGTGTTGTCACCAATAACGCCCGGATGCACTTACTTTAACGGCATAAACGCTACACCTATTAACGCGTATTACAAGCATTGCGGCTTTTCGGTTAACACATCTTTTACAAGCATCGCGGTTCGTTGGTCACAAGACCAACGAGGGCAGAAGCAGACGACCCGCCAACCGCGTTATACCCTTATTGCTGGCACCAATATGAGAAGCATGGAACGCTGATTCACAACCTGTTACACAACCATTTGTTTCGGGTTCTGCCGTTGTTGGTGTCGCCCGGATGTATTTAATTGGCTGAATGCCCCACATATCGATAAGCGCTTATTTAGGCAGCGTTGTTGTTGGATTACCTCGCTATCAGTAGGTATCGTGGTTCGTTGGTCACAAGACCAACGAAGGCCGGAAGTCAACACCTTGTTTTGTAATCACATTCAATCAATAAGTCGCCAGTCCCACAAGGAGGGTCGACAATTATTAAATCAAATCATTGGATTTAGTCCGAATAGAATGTAGCTTTGTTAAACAAGAAACCCCAAGGCTGGCACCTTAGGGTTCTTGCGCTCATCCGGACGGAATTTTACCGTCGAATATCGAGTTCGTCCTCGATACTGTTTCATCTCTATCGGCGCGATTGAAAGTACAAAGCGAGGAAGTAATACTTCTTTGCTTTTGTTATGTAAAGATACGTTAAACGGCAATTTTAGAAGAATTGATTTTGTTAACATCATTTTAAAAGGATCATGATTCAAAACACCCTAACACTCTGTATTGCAACTATTTAAAATGTTGATAACTTCAGTAAAATCCTCCTTTTTTCGCCGTTGTTGGTGTTGTCACCAATAACGCCCGGATGCACTTACCTAACGGGATAAACGCACACCTACTAGCACCTATGGCAAGCATTGCGGCTCATCGGGTTAATGTATCCTATACAAGCATCGCGGTTCGTTGGTCACAAGACCAACGAAGGCGGAAAGCGGAAAAAAAATAATTTGATTTTAATACTCAAATGAAAATTCACAATATATCAAACTTTGGAGTAGGCTTAATTCTTTTAGTAGTACCTAATTGGTTTCCACAGTATCAAAACATTTATAAGGATATTATACAGGCGGTCGGATTTATCCTGTTAGTGTTTGCATTTATTAAATTGAAAAAAAGAAAAAAACAATTGCCAAGTTTATAGCATAGCCTAACAGGTATATCGTCTCCTCTCAAGACAAACGAAGGCGGCGAAACAGCATCAACAATAAATTAAACCACCTTCTTCACTGAAACCTTTTACGATAATCCACGGGCGATAGGTCGGTGAATTTTTTAAACACTTTTCTGAAGGCGTCCACATCATTATAACCGGTTTCGTAAATAATTTCGTTCACGGTTTTGCGGCCGGCTTCCAGTTGTTTCTTGGCAAATTCAATTTTTACGCGTTGCTGGTACTCCACAACAGAGTTGCCGGTGCTTTTTTTAAAGTGCCTTTCCAGCGTGCGGCGGCCCAAACCTATCTTTTGGCAAATGTCGTCTACGCTAAATATCACGGTTGGGTTGTGTTCTATAAGGTCTTGCGCCTGCAGCACTGCTGCGTTGCCATGCTTTTTTTGCCCCATAAAAATGGCAAAGGGGTTTTGGCTTTTCCGCTCGATATCTATCTCGAACATTTTAGAGGCAAGTATAGAAATTTCGCGGCCGAGGTGCTTTTCTATCATATACAGGATGAGGTTAAGGTAAGAGAACCCGCCGCCGCAGGTATAAATACCATGTTCATCTGTAATAATAGTGTCCTCTATAACGGTAATACCGGGAAAACGGGCCTTAAACTCATTTTTCGCGGCCCAGTGTACAGCGCACTTTTTGCCCTGCAGCAAGCCTGTTGCTGCCAAAAAAAACGAACCCACACAAAGGCAAACTATCTCCGCTTTATTTTGGTACTGCTCCGTTAGCCAATGGTTGTACCCTATGTTTTTTTCAATAGCTTCTTCAAAATCGCCGCAAAGCAGCGGGATGATAATTACGTCGGTCTTTTTTACCTCAGCAATGGTTTTATCGGCGGTGATGGCATACAGCCCGCCGTTCATTTTTATATGCTTCTCCATGCCCACTATATCAACCTGGTAAAATTGGGGCTTGCCCTGGTATTTCATAAAATCGTTTACCCGGCTAAATATCTGGTGTGCGCTATCTATACTGGTTAGCGTGGCATCGTAAAGCGGCAGGATGGAGATATGTTTCATACGCTAAAATTAGCGAAACGCTGTGTCGCAATCAACGGGTAAGATTGTCGTTTTCGCCACGGATGGCTGCGGGATAATGCGCCTAATTTTGGGGCATACAAATTCAAAAACATTAAAAAATTACGCCATGAAATTATTAGAGATTGTAATGCTGCCGGTGAGCGACAGGCAAAAAGCAAAAGAGTTTTATTTAAAACTGGGCTTCGCGGTAACCGTAGAGGCTACCGACCCGCACGGCGATGCCTGGATACAAATGGGGCTGCCGGGCGGAAACACCACCATCTCGCTGGCCGGTTTCCAGGCCTTAATATGTGAAACCGATGATATAGCGCAGGAAATAGAACAGCTGACCGCAAAAGGCATTGAGGTTGGCAAAATAGACGATACGCCATGGGGCAGGTTTGCATGGCTAAAGGACCCGGACGGCAACAGCCTTTGCCTGCATCAAAAGTAAGGGCGGCAATCTAATGTCCCCGCAGGGTTTCCAGATAGCGTAACCTGCGGGGACACTGATTGTGTTCCGGAATTTTATACTTACCGCCTATTTCCCCCGTTGTTGGTGTTGTCACCAATAACGCCCGGATGCACTTACTTAAAGGTTAAACGCCACGCTTATTAGGGCGTATTACAAGCATTGCGGCTTATCGGTAATGCATCATTTACAAACATCACAGTTAGTTGGGCACAAGGCCACCGACGGTGGAAGGCAGAAAATAGTCCTCTCAGTTGCTGATGCCGCTGAATGGTTCTAAAATATTAGTTTCACTCCATTGCGCTAACAACTGCATAATATTTGTTAGTGATCTTCCTTTTTCGGTAAGCGAATATTCTACCCTCGGCGGCACTTCGGCAAATACCACCCGGTTTATAATGCCATCTGATTCTAATTCTTTTAAATGCCTCGACAATACCTTTAAAGCAACACCCGGTACAGACTTGTGCAGCTCGCCAAACCTTTTAGATTCCTTTATTAAAATCCAAATAATAATTGGTTTCCATTTGCCGCCAATAACATCAACAGTTGCCGCGATGGGGCAATCTGTTGCTGATGCGTATTTTTTTTCAACTTTTTCTTCTTCCATGTTATTGATTTCCAGCAATAGTGACAAAATTGTTAATACTTGACAAAAAGGTAACTACTTGACAAAGTTAAAGCATCCAAATAAGTTTGATAAAAAAAATATGGAAAGCACCCGATCAGACACTTACGAAAAAGGCAAGGCACTGCTGAACCACTTACATGGCGGCCAGGCGGGCGAAGCGTTAGTAGATAACCTTAAAGACATATGCCCCGATTTTGTGGATATGACTATTGAATGGGCCATTCAAGGCATAATGGCACGGCCGGGATTGGATCTACTGACAAGGGAGTATCTGCTGATTGCTTCCTGCACTACCCTGGGCCATACGGTGCCTCAATTAAAAGCGCATATCGACGCAGCATTAAGGCTTGGCGGCACAAAGGAACAAATTATTGAAGTGATCCTGCAAATGATTTTTTATGCCGGAGGAGCCGCGGTGAGCAACGCGTTAGGCCACGCCAAAGAAGTATTTCAACATCATGTTCACTGATAGATGCATCAAAATACCCTTCGCCATTACTGGTGTTGTCAACAATAACGCCCGGATTCGCTTACTTTACGGGATGTCCGCCACGTAGTTAGCGCATATTACAAGTATGCGGGTTAACGCATCATCCACAAGCATCGGGGCTCGTTGGCTACAAGGCCAACGAAGGCGGATTTTCTGCACAACAGGTAGCTTAATTTCCCATTAATTAAATCAATGGCGGATGCCAATTGCGGTAAAGTTAAAAACTGTCTCAAATACAATTATTCTATGTAATGTTTTGATAAAGACAGATGAAACGATTATATTGGGGTAATTTTTGCTGAAAAAATTTCAGTAAGAACCACCCTGATTAAAATAAATGAGAAAAAGCATAGTCATGATTTGGCTGTCGCTGTTGCTTTGTGCAGCGGGAGCCCTGTTTTGGTACAACGATTGGAAGTACCAATTACCTACGCCGGTGCCCCAGGGTTACCGGCCCGTTAAGCCCGGCAAATTGATAGTTTTCAACGCCTCGCTGAAGCCTGATAAGCGCAAACCCGTATTCCTGCATTTTTTTAATCCCGATTGCCCCTGCTCCCGGTTTAACATAGCTCAATTCAAATCCCTGGTTAGGCAACACGGCCGCGAAGTAAATTTTATGGTGGTGGTGATGAGCATGAAAAAATTTACTGCCGATGAAATAAAGGATAAATTTGACCTGAATATCCCCATTTTGTTCGACCAGGCAATTGCCGCAACCTGCGGCGTCTATTCTACTCCGCAAGCCGTTATCCTGGATAAGGGACATCATTTATATTATCGCGGCAACTATAACAGCAGCCGTTATTGCACGGATGAAAAAACCAGTTATGCGAAGATCGCACTAAACGGTTTGTTAAGGGATCAGGCCGGTTTGGTTTTTAGTCCGCTGGCGTTACAATCTTATGGCTGTAGTTTGCCGGGTTGTGAAAATTAAGCTTTATCCCATTTAAGATTATACGCATGTCCCCACCCACTACTTTACCGGATAGCCTAAACCGGACATTGATCTCAGATGTTCGGGAGAGGTCTGACCGGTTGATGAATTATTTCCTGCCCGCTTACTTTATTATCGGGCTGGTGTTAGCTACATTTTACGATACCTGGCTAATTGCCTTTGGTATCGGCGGGCTTTGCTTACTGGCATATTACTCCACCAAACTGTTCCTGCCCGAGTCGGACCTTTACCAGTATGTGCTTAGCGCGGTGCTTGGTATTTTTATGGCCCAGTACATTTACCAGATGCACGGGCTCTTCGAGATGCATTTTTTTGCTTTTATAGCCAGCGCCCTGCTCATCACGTATCAGAAATGGAAGTTGCAGATTCCTGTAACGGTGGTAGTGCTGGTGCATCATGCTGTCTTTGGCTATTTGCAAAATACCGGGTTAAGGGAAATTTATTTTACCCAGCTGGATTATTTCGCTCTTCAAACCTTCATCATCCATATCCTGGTGGCGGCCGTCATATTCTTCATCTGCGGTTTGTGGGCCTATCAATTAAAAAAATTCAACAATATCTATTTGTTGCAGACGATACAAATGGGCGAATTGCAAAAGGAAGCCCAGCTTGCACAGGAACGGGCCGCTTCCGAAAAAAAGTATAGCGAATTGTTCCATTTAAGCCCTATGCCCATGCTGGTGTTCGACCTGGATTCCTTACAATTCCTTGATGTAAACGAGGCAACTATCCTGTACTACGGCTACAGCAGGAAAGAGTTCCTGAACATGACGCTTAGGGATATTAACCTTGCCGAAGACATTGCGGAAATGGAAAGATCGTTGGAAAACGACCGGCTGATGGGGAAAACGAATGCGGTGGGGATTTTCAGGCACAAAAAAAAGGACGGGCATATCATCCAGGTAGATGTACTGGCTAATTTTATTGAATATAAAGGGAAGCCCGCAAAAGTGATCATCGCGAACGATATCACCGAAAGACTGGCCTATATCAATGCTATCGAAAACCAGAACAAAAAATTAAAGGAAATTTCCTGGATACAGTCTCATGTCATCAGGGCGCCACTGGCCAGGATCATGGGGCTGGCGCCGCTTATCAGGGATGCCAGTGAAAATAGAATGGAAAGGGAGAAAATGCTTGATTACCTTTTAGTATCAACCCACGAACTGGACCAGGTGATAGGTACCATTACCGATAAAATAGGCATGGTAGAAATAAACAGCTAATGCCCCCGAGTGATTTAATTGGTTGGGAAAGCCCCTATTTGTTGCAATAAGCCAAGTAGATCTGGCTGGCCAAATTCTTCTACGATCTGGGCATGCGATATGCGGTAAAAATTCATGGCTTGTACGTGGATAGATTTTCCGGTTGCTGCAACTCCAAAAAAGGGAGCTTTGTGCGTTCCGTGCATGGTAAACCGCACAGCCACTTTTTCATCTTCGGCTACCAAGTCTTCTATTTTCCATTGTATGTCGGGAAATCCGCTGCGCATCATATTAATTATTTCGAGATATCCATCGGGGCCTTGCATTGGTTCGGGGCGCCCGGGTACGTAAAACACAGCCTTTGGCGAAATTACTTCATTTGCCAGCTGCGGGCTTGCTGTATTAATAAACTCCAAAAAACGGAGCATTAAAGCTTTGTTGGTTTCTATTTTCACGCTATTAATTTTTTACAAATGTCGTGAGTCTCCCATCCATTGGCTGTTAACCTATCTTAAGAAATACCATTAATATAGCTTAAGGGCGAATAGTAATTTCCCTGCGGATCTTACTGAGAAATTCAGGCGTGATGCCGAGGTAGGAAGCTATTTGAGTATTGGGCAGCCGCCCGGATAAATTTGGATATTGCTGCAGGAAAGTGAGGTACCGTTCTTCTGCGGTCGAACTGATATTCTGCAAAACCCTGTTTTGCATTTCGATATATTTTCGTTCGATTATAACCCGGAAGTTATGATCGATTTTGTGGTAGTTAACGTAAAGATAAAGCAGGTCGTGGTGTTTAATTTGGAGTATTTCAGAAGGTTCAACCGCCTCAATAAATACAGTACTGGCTTTTTCTGAATAAAAACTGGACAAATCAGTGATCCAGTCATTTTCTGCGGCAAATTGAAGATTATGCTCTTTTCCGTTTTTATCAACAGCAAACATTTTAAAACAGCCCGAAACAACAAATGTAAAATGACGGCATACCTCGCCATCCTGGAGGATGAATTGTTTCCGCCTGATCTTTCGCTCTGCTAGGCGGCTTGTTATTTCGCCACGTTCCTTATCATTAAGCGGGAACAGATGCTTAAAATAATTTATTAATTGTTGTATCGAAGCATTTTCTTTATCCAAGGCTTTGTTTTTAGGAGATTGCTGTATACTGTCAAATATACGCCCAAAAAAATAAACCCTCGGGGCCTGCTATAGGGAGCTTTGCGGGGACAAGAAGCCACTGAATGCTGTGGAGCATAACTCTTGCTATTTGCGAATAACAAATGCCTTCAGTTCGGCTATTTTGCCATCTCGGAAGTGCCAAACGTCGCAATAAGCGTAGTGGATTACGCTTCCGCTTTCATCCTTCATATTGATATTCCCCATTGCTACGACAAATTCGTCACCCGCAATAAGATTTTCTACGTCGAACTTTGGCGGTTCAGTATACGTTGATGCCATATACTCCCTTACCGCTTCTTTTCCGTTTAGGGTTTGGTCCCCTACAAATTCCCATTTCACATCCTCGGTACAGAAAGCCAAAAAACCTTCGTTATCGCCTTTGGTAACACAGGCGTTCGCTTTTTCTAATATTTCTTTATTATTCAACCTCATTTATTTATAATCAACAATACCGTAAAAAAGTTTTCCGGCATACCGATGCACTCACAACGATGAATCGCTGCAAAACCGGTAACCGGGTAGTTAGGAACAGCTACAGGCTGTTACCCAATGCGGAGCGGATTTAAGCTTGCGTTAATTTATTTTAAGGGCTTTCCGATTTGGCTATTATGTTTAATATTGCGCCATTATAATAGGCGTTTAATCACCAGGATGCTATTTTATCCGCGAATTAAAAGCCACATACCGGGCAAACAATGAATATTATCACCCATCAAATCCACCAGGTAAAGATTGCAGAAGTTGTTGCCGATGGCCTTGTAATCCATACTCCTGAAGACGGTTTAGATTTGTTAGGTAACCTATATTACCAGGACTTTGATAAAATTATCATTCACGAAAAGCATATCACTCCTGAATTTTTCGACTTAAAAAATGGGATAGCAGGAGAAATACTCCAAAAATTCTCAAACTATCGTGTGCGCCTGGCAATAGTTGGCGATTTTAACAAGTATCCGGGTAAGAGCCTGGCAGATTTTATATACGAAAGCAACAAGGGAAAACTTGTGAATTTTGTCGGTACGCACGCCGACGCTGTGAAGGTACTTTGTAACTAAGCAGCATACCCTAAGGGGTTCCGAGGCGCCGCCCCCCTCGTTATTTTCTACGCCAGCATCACCGATGGATCGGGCTCTATCCCCTTGCTTAGCTGGTGTACGCTGTGGAGCGTAATTTCTGCTATCTGCGAGAGTGCCTCCTGTGTAAAGAAAGCCTGGTGCCCGGTTACCAGCACATTTGGAAAGCTCATGAGCCTTTGAATGGTATCATCCTCGATAATACTGCCCGAGAGGTCCTTAAAAAACAGCTTTTCTTCCTGCTCATATACATCTATCCCTAAATAGGCTATGTGGCCGGTCTTTAATGCTTCAATAACATCCCCGGTATCGATGAGCGCGCCGCGGCTGGTGTTGATGATGGCAATGCCGGGTTTCATGATGGCAAGGGTGCGCTTACCGATCATATATTTATTATCGGGCGTAAGCGGGCAATGCAACGACAGGATATCCGCCTGGCGCAACACGCCTTCAAACGAACTGTATGCTACGCCGAGCAATTTTAGTTCTTCATCCTCAAAAAGATCGTATGCTATTACCTTGCAGCCAAAGCCCAAAGCAATACGGCAAAAAGCTTTACCTATTTTGCCCGTGCCAATAACGCCCACCGTTTTGCCGTGCAGGTTAAAGCCCAATAAGCCGTTAAGCGAGAAATTTTGCTCGCGTACGCGGTTATAAGCTTTATGCGTTTTGCGGTTAAGCGTTAGCAGCATCGCCATAGCATGTTCGGCAACGGCCTCGGGGGAATATGCAGGCACACGGCATACACGGATACCATGTTGCTTAGCCGTATCAATGTCTACATTATTAAAACCGGCACAGCGCAGCGCTATAACCTTTACGCCTTTTGCGGCAAGGGCGGCAATTACTTCTGCCGTAAGTTTATCATTTACAAAGGCGCAAACGGCAAACGTACCATCGTCAACGGCATTTACAATATGCGGGCCAAGGTGCGTCTCCAAAAAATCCAGGGCGAAACCATAAGCCTCATTATGCCTGACAAAGAAATCCTTGTCGTACGGCTTTGCGGAAAAAAATTGGATTTTCATTGGCTGATGTGTTTGCGCAAATGTAAGGATATACTTTGGCCACGGGGGCATTAAGTGCAAACCCGCCGTCCAGCCTAATTTCCGTCCAATAAAAAGCGGCGGTAATCAGCTTCTATCCATACCTGTCACACCAACACCCAAAAAAATCAATTCACAAAAAAGAGGAACACGCCGGAATCGGATACATTCCCCTCCGAATCGTGCGTAACAATTTTCCAGTAATAGGTGTTGCCGGCAGTAACAGGCACATCTGCTAATTTACTATCCGTTAGGTTTAGTTTAAGCGCCGGTGGTGTTGGCGTTGTGCCAAAGTAAATGTCGTAAGTGGTAATATCGTTATCCACGTCTGCGCCGTCCCAGTCTAAGGTGATCTTCCCGCTGCCTGCGGGTATTGCCTGTGCCAATAAAGGGAACAGGATGTCGGCAGGATATGGCGCGTAAGTGATATTGGCGGCGCCGGCGTTATAAAATTTAGTGGTATCGCTGGATGTTACAGCAGCCGTTTTGGTAGATGTTGCCTTTATAAACCATGCATACGGCGTTGCGCGCAACAGGCTGGCCTCGTACTCGTTTTTGTCAGTGGAGTAAGTTTCCAATTCGCCGGTAAGCAGGTTTTTTACAATCATGTCGTAACCGTCGGCATTTTGGGCT
Source organism: uncultured Mucilaginibacter sp. (assembly GCF_946481715.1). The sequence goes on from NZ_CAMLOV010000120.1 coordinate 13,390, forward strand.
GCGGTCCACTTAAAGGTTAACTTACTTTCTGTATCGCTAATGATAGTTCCCGAGGTGCACAGGGCATTAGCTTCCGGGAAAATCAGCCTGGTGCGGCCCGGCGGCGGTACGGCTGCTTCCTTAATGCAACCCACCAGCACAAATGCTATTAATGATATGTATATCAGTTGCCTCATTTCTTTATTATTTTATAAACCGACTGCCTGTTATCCAGCGTTAAATGTACTGAGTATACGCCGCTTTTAAAACCGCTCACATCCAGGCGTACAATACCCGATTGATTGCTGTATATCTTAGATAACATAGCCCGCCCGTTGGATACATCAAATATTTTGATAACAGCAGTTTTAACGGTTGCTTCGCCAATGTTTACATCCAAAGCATCCATAAACGGGTTAGGGTACGGCGCGTGGTTGCCCGTAATATTAATGATCTGCCGAAAAATACCCTGGCACAGCTTTGCTGTATTTACTACCAAAGTGTTGCTGCCATCAGTTAGCGGGATGGTTAAAGAATTATCGGTAGTATGAAACACCTTGTCATTTAAACGGACTTCGTAGGCATCGCTGCCATTCAAGTTAAGCGTGATGGTGTTTAAATTTTTGTTAACAGCTATGTAAACCGACAGGTCCTTAGGTTCCTCCACCACAACAGAAAAACATTGTTGGTAATCCGGCTTGTCGGGTATGGTGATACAGATATTGTAGGTGCCTGCCTGCAGGCCTGTAGCCGTGAAATCGTTACCAACAAAACCGGTGCTTACAGTTTGCGGGCCCGTAACCGTTGCTTTGTAATTATAAGTTTTTACCGCCGTGATATGGATGGTGCCATTCTTAGCGTCTTTACAGGTTAAGCTTTGTAAAGCAACTTTAAAATTGGCTGAAGGTAAAAAGAATAAACTTTTGGCTTCTACAGGCGCCGATGCAACGCTGTAATATTCAACCGTTGCCTTAACGGAGTACGATCCGCTTTCGGTAGCTGCGTAAGCGGTATCGGTTGCCCCGGGCAATGCCAAACTGCCCCTATACCATTGATATTGCGCACGCGCCAGCCTGGTGGTTGATAGCGTTACTTTACCGCCCTCTGCAAAAATTATTGGCCCATCGGCTTTAATTATTGGTACCGGCACAAAGTAAAAGCCGCCTAAAGAACCTGCGCCTTTTGTTGTGGTAACACTAACATTACCTGTAGCACCCTCGCCTACCACCGCCGATATTTCTGTAGCCGATGTTACGTTAACGGATTTTGCCGGCACCCCGCCAAAGGTTACCGCAGCTGTATTATCAAAGTTTATCCCTTTTATAACAACTATGCTGCCATTGCCCCCTATGGCAGGGTTAAACGCGGTTACAAGCGGCCCGCTGATATAGGTGAACGTACCCGCTGTGGAAGAACTAAGTGTTGTAGAAACTTCTATCTTCCCGGTAGCGCCTGCGCCCACAACAGCCGTGATTACGGTATCAGACAATACCTTAAACGATGCGGCATCAACACCGCCAAAAACAACCTTATTTACATCGGTAAACCCGTGGCCTTTTAAAGTAACCACCTGGCCGGTTGCTGCGCTGGTTGGGGTAAACGTTGCTATAAACGGGTTGGATATGTATACAAAACCCGCAAGTTTTGCTGTGCCGCCAGGCGTGGTAACTACAACATCGCCGCTGGCGCCGTTACCAATGGTGGTGTATATGGTAGTTGCAGAGCTTACCGTAAAGGTAGCTTTCACCCCGCCAAATGTTACTGCCGTTGCACCCGCAAAGTTTTTACCGGTGATAGTTACGCTATTACTTTGCGTGGCTGTTGTTGGCGTAAAAGAGGTAATGGATGGTTTATCATTATACACAAAGCCTGCAAGCTTAACATTCCCTTCTGCAGTGGCCACAACAATATCGCCCGTTGCGCCCGGGCCTACCACAGCCAAAATGCTGGTTGGCGAATTAACCTTGAACGATGCGGCCAATATACCACCAAACGACACACTATTAATGCCAATGAAGTTTGTGCCGGTGATCATCACCGTATCGCCCCTGGCGGCTGTTAATGGCGTTGCTGCTGTAATTGTGGGCGGCACGCCGCCTATAAATTCAAAATTTGGTGCCCCGTTGCTACCGTATGGCGTTGTTACCTGCACCCTGCCCGAAGCACCTAATCCTAACACCGCAGTTATAGTACTATCGTTTACAACCGTAAACGATTTAGCAGGCGCCTGGCCAAAGCTTACACCAGAGGTACTGGTAAAATGTTCGCCCCTTATGGTAACAGTGGCACCTGTAGCTGCCTTTGCGGGGAAAAAGCTTGCCACTATCGGCCCCAGGTTCATCATGTTATTTTGCAATACGCTAAAACCATTAATGCCTCCCGCCGGGTAACCAACAATCAGGTCGGGTAAACCATCCTGGTCGAGGTCGGCTATTTCTACCGATTGCGGAACCACATCTGTCCGGTAATCTATTTTAGGATTTAACGAGATGGGTTGCCCCGGTAAAGTAGTGTTAGCAAACACAGAAACCGTATGCGAGTTACTATTACTTACCACAACATCCGGTTTGCCATCTCCATTAATATCGGTTGTGGCCACTCGCGAAGGGAATTTACCGGTGGGATAGTCTACTCTTGTGTCAAAGCTTATGCTGCTTGCTGAAGCACTGATATTTTTAAAAACTGAAATAGAATTGCTGCCCGTTGATGTTACGATGAAATCTGTTTTACCATCGCCGTTTAGATCGGCTGCAGCAACGCGGCCTGTACTATTATCAATAAGCGGATAACTACCAATTGAAGTAAAACTAATGGCGGAGCCAGTGCTGGTGTTCTTAAAGATACATAGCATACCATTAGGAGTTCCATTTTTTGTTAAAACCAGGTCGGGCTTGGTATCATTATCAATATCGGTAAACAGGATATTGGTTTCCGAACTTTGTGCGGTAGTGATAAATGTAGCGGGCGCAAACGAAACAGTACCGCCGCTGCTTACATTTTTTAATATCACAACCACGTTTGACCATAATATAATTTCAGGCTTTCCATCGCCATCGAGATCTTTTACTACCATCATATCCGCTGCGCCAAGCGATTTAAAATCGCCGGCAGCAACAAAATTTATATTGCCAGGCGAACTGTTGTTGATGTAAACGGCAGCATAGTTCTGGTCCTTAACACCATCCACAAACGGTGCGTCTCCATGGCTAACTACCAGGTCGAGTTTTCCATCGCCATTCACATCGCCTGCTACGGCTGCCGTTGTACCCGCACCCGTATTGATAACCGTTTTTTCTCCGAAAGCAATTGTACGGTAAGTACTCGTATTCCTGTTAACGGTAATGGTATTACCAGTGTATTGCACATAATTAAGGTTAACTACATCTGCCTTTCCGTCGCCATCCAAATCGGCGGTAACAATTGTGGTTGGCGGTGCAGCGGTTGCAAAATTTACCCTGGGGCTAAACGAGGTGGAATCAAACTTAGCTATTTTACCTTTAGAATAAGGCGAAAAGGCTTTGCCCGAATACGCTGTTAAGCCGTTTACTGTTACAGAAACAGACTGGTTTGTTGCGCCGGGCGGCACCACAGCATCAATTTGTGACGCACTTCGTACATTAAAAACAGTAGCCCTTATTGCTCCAAAATAAACAATATTTACACCCGGCGAAAGGCTAAAATTAGTACCGGTTATACTTATGGTGCTACCATATGCAGATGATTCGGGAGAGATGCTTGTAATTGTGGGCACTACCAATGCGGGTTTAAACACAAAGCCAGCCAGGCTTGCAGTACCGCCATTGGTTACAACAGTAACATTGCCGTCTGCCCCGTTACCCACTACTGCGGTGATAATGGTTGGCGCAAGTACCTTGAAGGATATTGCATCTACGCCGCCAAACTTAACGTTTGTAACCTCCGTAAAATCGGTACCAATAATCTTAACTGTTTCCGCCGGGCCTGCCGTTGTTGGGGTAAAGGAAGCAATAGTGGGCACCGCCGGCTTATAAACGTACCCCGCAAGACTGGCTGTACCCCCGGGAGTTGTAACTGTAACCGCACCGCTGGAGCCCCTGGCAACAAGCGCTGTAATACTGGTTGCCGAGTTTACGCCGAAGGATGCAGCATCTTCTCCTCCAAAGCTCACTTTTGTTACTGCTGTAAAGTTAGTACCGGTGATCATAACCGTTGTTAAAGGGCCGGTTGATGTTGGGGTAAAAGAAGTAATAGTTGGCACTGCGGGTTTAAATGTAAACCCTGCAAGGCGGGCGGTACCGCCGGGGGTTGTAACGGTAACATCCCCACTTAATCCGCTACCTGCATACGCGGTTATAATGGTTGGGGACACTACGGTAAAGGATGTTGCATTTACACCCCCAAACCTTACGTATGTAACTTCCGTAAAATCGGTGCCGATGATCTTAATGCTTTCAAGCGGCCCGGCTGATGCCGGGGTAAAAGAAGCGATAGTTGGCACTGCCGGTTTATAAACGTACCCGGCAAGGCTGGCAGTTCCGCCCGGGGTGGTAACTGTAACCGCACCGCTGGAGCCCCTGGCAACAAGCGCTGTAATACTGGTTG
>NZ_CAMLOV010000121.1 GCF_946481715.1 uncultured Mucilaginibacter sp.
GGCTGAGCAGATCAAATTGATTAGCCGGTTTACAAAAAACATTACCATTTTATACGATGGCGACGCAGCGGGTATCAAGGCATCGCTGCGTGGGCTGGATATGATACTGGAGCAGGGGCTCAACGTAAAAGTGGTGTCCTTCCCTGATGGGCACGACCCGGACTCCTATGTGCGCAAATTGGGGACCAACGCCTTTAAAAAGCACATAGAGGAGAGTAAGAAGGATTTTATCCTTTACAAAACCGATCTGCTGCTTAAAGATGCAGGCAACGACCCGATAAAAAAAGCGGAGGTTATCCGCGAGGTGGTGGAAAGCATTGCCAAGATACCTGATTCGATAAAGGCATCCGTGTTTATTAAGGAGTGCAGCCACATCATGCAAATTGATGAGCGGGCACTGCTATCCGAACTGAATAAGATGCGCCTGAGCAAGGCCCGAAAGGACAGCCAGCAACAAAATAACCGGCAGCAGCAACAGTACGATGATGTGGCACCGCCCGATGAGCTGCAATATTATGAAGAGCAAGCCGCTGCGTCGCAACCAAAAGAAATTGATACGCAGGAAAAGGAAATTGTGCGCCTGCTACTGCTCTATGGCAATAAAATGATCGATTGGGATGGCATCGCCAATACCTACATTGGCCCCTTTATGATTGCTGAACTGAACGATGTGGAGTTTGATGTGCCCGCCTGTAAACAATTTGTTGAGATATATCAAAAGGAAGTGGAGAATGGGGTGCTGCCCGAGGAACAGCATTTTATCCACCACCCGGATAAGGGCATTGTAGATTTGGTAGTGACGTTATTGGCTACTAAATACACCCTGAGCGAAAACTGGTACGAAATGCACAAGATCCTGGTACCCGATGAGCAGGCTAATATGAAGGCCACCATCCTGGGCGCAATATTCCATTTGAAAATGCACAAAGTGGGTAAGATATTGGAGCAATTGCGCAACGAACTGCAAAAGGCTACCACCGATGCCGACCAGGACATTTTGCTGAACCAGTACATGCACATGAAGAAGGTGGAGAAGAGCATATCTGATTACTTAGGCTCGGTTATATTGAAATAGCGACAATGAAATATTTATATTTTGTAATTTTTGCCATACTCCACCTTTTGATTGCAGCATATACTTCCCTGGATTTAACCAATTTGATCTTTGTAACCCCAGCGTTCACCATAACTTTATTGGTTGGGTTTGGCTTTAATTTCCATCCCAGCATAGAAAATAAATTCGTGAGAAATCTCGGATGGGGAATGTTATATGGAAGCATTTTATCGCTATTCTTTGAAGCATTTTTCATTGTCTTTATGTACAACTCTATGAGAGGAAGCGACTAATGGCAACCCACAACGACCTCGGACGGCAAGGCGAAGCAATAGCCAAAGCGCATTTGGAAGCTACCGGCTACGAAATAATGGACGAGAACTGGACATTTGGTAAAGCCGAGATAGACCTTATCGCCTATAAAGACAAAACTATTATATTCGCCGAGGTGAAAGCCAGAACCGGCAACGGCTTTGGCGAACCGGAGGATTTTGTGGATGCCCGCAAGCAGCGCCTATTGGTAGAGGCTGCCGACGAGTACATTTACCTGATGAACCACCAGGGCGAAGTACGCTTCGATATAATATCTATCCTGTTTAACCGTAATAACAACTATACTTTAAAACATATCGAAGATGCCTTTTGGCCTTCTGCCACTTAACAAATGAATAAAAGAATACTCTACTTAGCCGTAATGGCCTTACTTGCCTGCGGATGCAATGGCTGTAAAGATGATAAAGGCAACTACATCACCGTAAGCCCCGAGGCTGGTACCACCTATAAATCGGGCCAGCCGGTAAGCATCAGCGTAAAATACCCTGCGGATGTTAAACCCGATTCGGTAGTTTATATGCTGGAAGATAAAAGGATTGGCTCGGTAAAGGATTCATCGGCCCTAACCATAAAAACGGATACCCTGGTATTAGGCGCGAGGGTAATTACCGCCAAAGTTTACCAGGCGGGCAAAGCACAGGAGTTTAGTACCAATATTGTGCTGCTTGCCGCCAAAGCGCCAGAGGAGCTGACTTTTAAGGTGGAAAAAGTGTTCCCGCATGATACGGCTACCTATACCGAAGGCCTGCTTTACCAGGACGGCGCCTTGTACGAAAGCGGCGGCGGCTACCTCGATCCCCCACCGGGCCAGGAGAAAGAGACGCAATCGCGGTTGAAAAAAGTAAACCTGCAAACCGGTAAAGCCGAGCGCATGATCATGATAGACCCTAAGGTGTTTGCCGAGGGGATCTCCATTGTTGGCAATAAACTAATACAGCTTACTTACCTGGAAAAGAAGGGCTTTGTGTACGATAAAGATACATTTAAACTACTGAGCACCTTTGATAACAACGTAGGTATTGAAGGCTGGGGGATGACCTTCGACGGTAAAAGGCTTTATATGGACGATAAAACCAACCGCATCTTCTTTTTAGATAAAGATACCTACCGCCAAACAAGTTTTATAGATGTATATGACGATAAAGGCGCTATAAACCAGGTGAACGAACTGGAAATGATAGATGGCAAACTATACGCCAACGTATACTTAACCGATGATATTTTGGTGATAGACCCCAAAACCGGTGCGGTACTTCAAAAAATAGATATGAAAAACCTCTATCCCAAGGCAAGCCGAAATAGTAGTGCCGATGTGTTCAACGGTATTGCATATGACAAGGCAACGGGGCGGATTTTTGTAACCGGCAAAAAGTGGGATAAATTGTTCCAGGTGAAGTTTGTGAAAAAGTAAAGGGAGGTAAAAATATAGCTGTCCGGCGCGCATAAACGCCCAAAAATAACGGTAAATGGCTGGAAAACAACCGTAGCAAAAGCACCAAACCGCAGATTTGTGCAGATTTTTGCGGGGACGACGCGCCCTGTTATTCTTCCGTTTCGGAAACGGTGCCTATTAGCCTTTCATCGTCGGGAAGCAGAGTGGTACCCCAGGTTTTTTTGTCGGCAAAATATAATACCAGGGCTATTAACAAGTAAATAACGCTCATGGCTGCCCAGGCGTTCAGTACTTCGGAAGTGTGCCCACTGCCGATACGCGCCTCAAAAAATGGTTCGGCAAAATCTACCGATGCATGGGCCACTACCAGCACAAAAATATTCCCTCCAACCCGGTTCCACAACCATGTAAATATTATCGAAACCGAAAATACAAGTATGGTAAAGGGCACAGCTACGCGGTAGCCGTTAAAAAAAATCGGTAAATGCCACAGTGCCCAAATAACAAATACCAATAAGGTTGCGTGTTTCAATGTACGGCCCCGTGCCAGTTTGGGCAGCAGCCACCCCCGCCAGCCCAACTCTTCGCCAAGCCCTATAAAAAGCAATGAGCCTACAAGGTGCATTATCAATACCATTGGGCTAACCGCTGTTGCCATGGCCACCAACTGGCCAAAACTAAAGCCGCCGATAACAAAGGCCATGGTGGTAATAATAAGCCCGGCAAAAGGTAGCCCCAGCCACCAAATGATGTGGTCGGGGTGTGGTTTAAGTTTGCTAAGCAAAGCTTTAAGCCCGGTGCGCCCTAAGGTTATATAAGTGATAATAATGGCAGATATTGCCGGGCCAAAAACAACCAATACCTTAGAGTAATAGTTAAGCCACATTTCCGAATGAATGAATAAATCGTTCAATACCAGCCATTTCAACGGAAGGCCTATTAGCAGCGATAGCGCAAATGCTATAACTACAAAGCAGGTAACCGGGTGCTTGGTGATGTAGGCTTTCAATTAGGGTTGTTTAATTGGTTTGATGATACATTGGCATCCATCAGCGGTAAATATCTACTTATAAGTTCTTTCGAGCAAATTATATTACGGTTAAACGGAATTAATTTTAAATATTACCATCCAGCCAGTACTGTAGCGCAGTACTTTGCTTAGCCATTAAGCTATGTTGTTATATTTGGTCCTGTACTCAACAGGCGATAGACCTGTTATTTTTTTAAACACCGTTCGGAATGATTTGGTATCCGTATAACCAACGTCGTACATTACTTCGTTTATGTTTTTCCGGCTGCTCTCCAGGTGCTTTTTCGCTGCTTCTATTTTAACCCGCTGAATGTACTCAACCGGCGTGTTGTTGGTGGCTTTTTTAAAGCGGCGTTCAAAATGGCGCTTACCTATGGCATATTTATCGGCAAGGCCCTCTACCGAAATGCGCTCGGTAATATTGGCCTCTATAAACTCCTGCGCCTTTTTAATCGGTTCGTCCTCATGCCCTTTTTGCCCGTTAAACATAATAAAAGGCGACTGGCTTTTACGGTCTATCTCCAGCGCAAACATTTTGGCAGCCAGGATGCTCATATCGCGCCCAGCGTGTTTCTCCACCAGGTATAAAAGCAGGTTCCAGTAGGATGTTGCCCCACCGCTGCTGTAAAGCCCCTGCTGTTCGGTAACTATCCGGTCGTCCACCAAAGTAACTTCGGGGAACATATTCCTGAATTGTTCTGCAAAACGCCAGTGGCTGCTACATTCTTTACCGTTAAGTAAACCGGTGGCAGCTAACAAAAAGGCACCTACGCAAAGGCTGGCCACTTCGGCACCGCGGCTGTATTGCTGCATTACCCAGGGTAAAAACTCCTCGTTGCGTTTTATAGATGTTGCCATATCGCCGCCCATTGCCGGTATAATGATCAAGTCGGTTTTTGTAACATCTTTCAATAGCGCATCGGTATGCACCGAAAATAAACCACTATGCAGGCGCACCTCGTTGGCAAGGCCAATCAGTTGCACTTTAAACACTGGTGGCCTGCCGGCCGCCTCCAAAAAATCGTTTACACCTGTAAATATTATGCGCGGGTCCACAATGCTTGCTAAAACAGCTTCGTTGGTAATGAGGATTGATACATGCTTCATAGCGCTGGTTTTATTTGGTAACGCAATATAGGCAAGCCATATTAAATAATAAAGTAAAGTCGCAAACTACCCCTAAAAAGTCTTTTTTGCACCTTAACCGTTACGCAACGTTCTCATACCTTTGCTTTGTAAATAACCGATTATAAATGAGAAAGGTAAAAATGCAGATGCAGGTAACGCTGGATGGTTATGTTGCCGGGCCTAATGGCGAAATGGATTGGGCGGCCTGGAACTGGGACGACGAACTAAAAGAATATGTTACCGCCATAACCCAGCCTGTGGACCTGATCGTATTGGGCCGGGTGTTGGCAGAAGGATTTATACCTTTTTGGATCCAAAGCCTCGCAGGAGATGAACCACAGGAAGGTGCGGGTAAAATGGTAAACACGCCTAAAGTTGTTTTTACAAAAACTTTAACTGAAAGCCCATGGGAGAACACGACCCTCGCTACAGGCGATATAAAGGAAGAGGTAGCCAGGTTAAAAGCCCGGCCGGGTGGCGATATTATGGTGTATGGTGGCGCAGGCCTGGCATCGGCCATGATAAAAAATAATTTGATAGATGAGTACCATATTTTTATAAACCCTGTGGTGATAGGCAAGGGGATGACGATATACAAAGGGCTGCAGGATAGAATGAATTTGAACCTGGTGGAAACGCGCTCGTTTGCGTGTGGCATAAACGTGTTGGTGTATAATCCGGCACAAAAATAAAACAACGAGGATGCGGAAACTTATCGTATCGATGAATGTAAGCCTGAACGGCTGCATGGCGGGGGCAAATGGCGAACTCGACTGGCATTACAGCCTGTGGGACGAAGATATGGCGCGTGCAACTTCTGCGCAATTGGGCCAGGCCGATACCATTTTACTTGGGCGCGTAACCTACCAGGCTATGGCCGGCTATTGGACGGCAAAAGCCGGCCATGCTTTTGGGGCGCGGGAGGATGCAGATTTTACCGAAATGATGAATAGCCACTCAAAAATAGTATTCTCAAAAACCTTAAAAACAGCGGGCTGGCAAAACAGCAGGCTTGCCAACCGCAGCATCGCAAAAGAAATTGCATCATTAAAACAGTTGCCGGGCAAGGATATTATTGTATATGGCAGCGGCAAAATTGTACAAGCCTTAAACCGCCTTAATTTGGTAGACGAGTACCTGCTTTGGGTACACCCGGTGCTTGTGGATAAAGGCCGGCCATTGTTTGTAAAGCGGGCCGCACTGGAATTTATTGGCAAGCGCGATTTTAATACCGGCGTTGTGCTGATGGCCTACAAAGCAAAATTGTAGAGTAGATATACCTAACTATTTGTACTTTAGGGCAACCTTATTTAACCAGCATGTTTAGCAATCCCTTTGTATTTTACGGCCGCATCAGGCGTTTGGAATATGGGCTTAGCCTCCTGATATTTCTGTTTGCGGCCGCATTTATCATCGTCCGGTCGGACGACGACAATGAGATATACTTGCTGGCCTTGTTTCCCCTTGTGTGGTTTAGGTATGCGCAGGGCGCCAAACGTTGCCACGATCTGGGCAACAGCGGTTGGTGGCAGCTAATCCCCTTTTATGGTTTTTGGCTGTTATTGGAGGATGGGCAAATAGGGCCAAACCAATACGGCGAAAACCCCAAAGACAATAATTACCCAAATTACCCGGGCAGTGACAAATACGGGCAGCCCTTTGATTATCCGGGCGGTAACAAATATTAGGCAGTTGCGTTTCTTGTCACCATGGGCTTAATTGCTGTAGGATTGGGGGTTGTTTTTTATAAAACAGGGGCCTTGTTTAATTTGCTATGCGTAAAAACCCATTCTCTTTTGAAGGCCGTATCCGACGCGCCGAATATTGCATAAGCAGTGTTGCCTACCTTATGTGCTATTATTTTATTTGGGGGATGGATGAAGGGAGGGGCGGTGGCGCTTTGGCGGTTATACTAGTTGTGCCGATGCTGGCCTTTATAATTGCACAAGGCACCAAACGCTGCCACGATCTGGGCAAAACCGGCTGGTGGCAGTTAATACCTTTCTATATTTTTTGGCTCCTGTTTAAAAAAGGGCAGATTGGCTTAAATCAGCATGGCAAAGACCCTAAAGTAGCACCCTACGAAGAGATTGACGAAGCCTACGAAAAACCTTATAACTACCGCCGCCCCGAAGACCCTAAGTATTGAGTTTGCAGGTTTGAAAAACTTAGTAGTTTGCAGGAAGCAATTGGCAGGAAATCAAAAACTGCAAACTGCCCACTGCAAACTGGCACTATCGCCAAGCTTTATACTGATTGATCAACCCGTTGGTAGATGAATCGTGGGTGCTTATCTCTTCATCGCCTTTCAGTTCGGGTAATATTTTACCGGCCAGTTGCTTGCCCAGTTCAACCCCCCATTGGTCGAAACTGTAGATGTTCCAGATGATGCCCTGTACAAATATTTTATGCTCGTACATGGCAATTAACGAACCTAATGCTCTGGGCGTTATTTTTTTAACCAATATGGAATTTGTAGGGCGGTTACCCTCAAATACCTTAAATGGTGCTATTTTGCTTATTTCTTCTTCAGATTTACCTGCTTTTTTCAGCTCATCTATCACTACCTCTTCGGTTTTGCCGTTCATCAAAGCTTCGGTTTGGGCAAAGAAGTTGGAGAGCAGCATGGTATGGTGCTCGCCCAGCGGGTTATGCGATTGCGCCGGGGCTATAAAATCGCAGGGGATAAGTTTGGTACCCTGGTGTATCAGTTGGTAAAAAGCGTGCTGGCCGTTGGTGCCCGGCTCGCCCCAAATAATTGGGCCGGTGCTGTAATCAACATGTTTACCGTTCCTGTCAACATGCTTGCCATTGCTTTCCATATCGCCCTGCTGAAAGTAAGCTGCAAAGCGGTGCATATACTGGTCGTAAGGCAAAATGGCCTGCGTTTCCGATTCGAAGAAGTTATTGTACCAAATACCCAGTAAAGCCAGGATGGCGGGAATATTTTCTTCCAGTTCGGTAGATTGGAAGTGCTTATCCATAGCGTGGGCACCTTCCAGCAATTCTATAAAATTATCAAAGCCGATGCTCAACGATATTGATAGCCCTATGGCACTCCAAAGCGAATAGCGGCCACCCACCCAATCCCAAAACTCAAACATGTTTTTGGTATCTATTCCAAATTTGGCAACACCTTCGCCGTTTGTAGATAAGGCTGCAAAATGTTTGGCCACATCTTCTTCTTTACCGCCATTGGCTATAAACCAGTCGCGGGCGCTGTGGGCGTTGCCCATAGTTTCCTGCGTGGTAAAGGTTTTTGATGCGATGAGGAACAGCGTAGTCTCCGGGTCAACTTTTTTTAAGGTTTCTGCTATATGCGTACCATCCACGTTGGATACGAAGTGCAAGGTAAGGTGGTTTTTGTAAGCTTTTAAAGCCTCGGTAACCATTACCGGCCCAAGGTCTGATCCGCCGATGCCAATGTTCACCACATCCGTTATGCCTTTGCCGGTGTAGCCTGTCCAGCTGCCGCTGATAATAGCTTCGCTAAAATCCTTCATCTGCGCCAGAACGCGGTTTACATCGGGCATTACATCTTTGCCATCAACTAAAATTGGCGTATTGCTGCGGTTACGCAAGGCTACATGCAAAACAGGGCGCCCTTCGGTAACGTTAATTTGCTGGCCAGAAAACATAGCAGCTATTGCATCATTTACACCACACTCCCGCGCCAACTGTATCAATAGCGCGAGCGTTTCTTCATCAATCCGGTTTTTAGAATAATCAACCAAAATATCCTCAAACTGAAGCGAGAATTTTTCAAAACGCTCTGCATCAGTATCAAATAGGCCCTTTAAGCTTTTTGATACCATATCGATGTAATGGTCGGTTAAATATTTGTAGGATTGGGTAGCGGTAAAATCGGTAGATGGCAGCATAATGGAATATTTTTTGGTAAAAGTAACAAGTTAATTTAGGGCAGTAAATAAAAATTGAAATTATGTATTAACTAGATGATTTTGTGTCTTTTCAACACATTGAGCATAGTGTTAATGCAACACTTAAATAATTGTCATTATTTTAACATAAATCTAAAATATTTTTTAATATCGAAATAAATAATTGATATATTTGTTGTGTTGGCAAACAAATAGCTTTTTTGCCGCTAAAATGTTAATCTACTCTTAAAAACTGATTTTATGTTCGAAAAATTGTTTTTGCTTGTAAAAAATAACGCCGGGATGGCTGTTATGAACAACCCTTTAATTGCCCCAAGGTTTCATGAATCGGTTATAAACGATGCATCAAGCTCGATAATAGAGGTAATAAAAACGCATTTAGAGAGTGGTAAATTAAAAGACCTGGTGAAATATTTTCAGTTTGCCGGCATCTATGATAATCCGCTTATTGATAGTGCGGTGAACAGGTTTGCTATAAAACTGGATAAATATTACGACATCAGCTCGGCCGACGCAAAACGCATTTCTAATGAACTCATCCGCCCGGTAATGCAGGAGTTGATCCGCCAAAGTAAAACCGAACAAAATAAAGAATTTGCCTTAGATACGCTGTTATCAAAAATAAGCGGCAATGTTGCCGATATGGGCGTGCTTTTAACCCAGCTTAAAATAGCTTAAACAAACCGGACTCTTATTATACAGGCCTGCGTTCTTCAAACAACGCGGGCTTTTTCTTTTATGTTGAAAGGTTTGAAGGTTTTAATGTTGGAAAGTTTAAAAGTTGTGAGGTTTTAATGTTGTAAGGTTATCCATATTCAACTTTTCAACCTTACAACTTTCCAACGTTGAACATTCCAACTCCTCTTAACCTTTCAACTTTCCAACAGGTTTTCCCTATATTTGCTGCATGACCAAGGAAAACTTACAGGATTTAAGGGATAGAACAACTTCCCTGAGGAGGCATCTTTGACATCGATACCAAACTCGATGCGATGCAACAGGAACAGGAAATAACCATTGGCCCCAATTTTTGGGATCATCCTAAAGAGGCCGAAAAGGTACTCGCTTCCATCAAAACAAAAAAAATATGGACTGATGCCTTCCAAAAGGTAGTTGCGGTAGTGGAAGATACGGGCGTTTTGTTCGAGTTTTTTCAGGCGGGCGATGCCACCGAAGCGGAAATGAAAGAACAGTTTGAAGCTGCGGTACATGCCGTGGAAGAATTGGAATTTAAAAACATGCTGAGTGCCGAGGAAGACCAGTTTAACGCGGTACTGCAAATTACCGCGGGTGCCGGTGGTACCGAAAGCTGCGACTGGGCAGGCATGCTGATGCGTATGTACATTATGTGGGGCGAAAAAAATGGCTACAAAGTTACCGAGCAGGATTACCAACCGGGCGATGTGGCCGGCGTAAAAACTGTTACCCTGCAGCTGGAGGGCGATTTTGCCTACGGCTATTTGAAGGGCGAAAATGGCGTACACCGTTTAGTACGCGTATCGCCGTTTGATGCTAATGCCAAACGCCACACCTCCTTTGCTTCGGTATATGTGTACCCGCTGGTGGATGATACCATAGAGATAGAGGTGAAGGATGCAGATATCGAATTTGAAACCTTCCGGGCCGGCGGTGCAGGTGGGCAAAACGTAAACAAGGTAGAAACTGCGGTGCGTTTATACCACAAGCCATCGGGCATTATTATAAAAAACCAGGAGTCGCGTTCACAGTTGCAGAATAAGGAGAACGCTATCCGCTTGCTAAAATCGCAACTGTACGAGGCCGAAATGCGCAAACGCGCCGAAGCATCAAGCGCGGTAGAGGGCAACAAAAAGAAAATTGAGTGGGGATCGCAGATACGCAACTACGTTTTGCATCCGTACAAACTGGTGAAAGACCTGCGTACCGACCATGAAACTTCCAACGCTGCCGCTGTGCTGGATGGCGATTTGAACGAGTTCCTGAAATCGTACCTGATGGAATTTGGCGGGCCGAAAAACTAAAAGAAGAAAAAACGTCATCCCGAATTTATTTTGGGAACCCACGCGGCAGGTAGCGAATTTTGCAAAACCGTTAAGCATAGTGGTTGCTTTGCGTGTGGGGTGCTGAAACAAGTTCAGCATTATTCCGGATAACAAAAAACGATGCTGCAAACACAGCGTCGTTTTTTATTTCAAGAGTTGTAACTTGCGAAGGCCAATTACTTAATTTATTTATGAAGAAAATCTTAATTGCCTGCGCTTTGATAATGACTATATTTTCAGCCTACAGCCAGCAAGGCCCATTGCCTTTGTACCCTAAAGGCGTGCCTAATTCAAAGCCTACACCTGCGGGATATGTGCAGGTAACCGATGCCAATAGTTGGATAACAAAGGTTAGCATTCCCACCATTACGCCCTACTTGCCCGAAAAAGGCACAGCCAATGGCGCCGCGATAATTATATTCCCCGGTGGGAGTTATGCCGGGCTTGCGAATAAACACGAAGGTGCCGACATCGCGAAAGCGTTTAGTAGCATTGGCGTTACGGCTTTTTTGGTAAAGTACCGCCTGCCTACGGATGAGATCATGGTAGATAAAACGATCGGACCATTACAGGATGCGCAGCGTGCAGTACAAATAGTAAGGCAAGGTGCATCTGTTTGGGGTATCGACCCTAACCGTATCGGCATCATCGGCTTTTCTGCCGGAGGGCATTTAGCCTCTACTGAGGGTACGCATTTTGATAAAGTACTGATTGATAACAAGGATAACATCAGCGTGCGCCCGGATTTTATGATGCTGATTTACCCGGTGATAACTTTCGGGCCAAAAGGGCATACCGGCTCGCGGGATAACCTTATCGGTAAAAACCCACCGCAAGCGCTTATAGACCTTTACTCTAACGAGAAACAGGTAACCGCCAATACCCCGCCAACCTTTTTAATACACGCGCAGGATGATGGCACAGTGCCGGTAGAAAACAGCCTGATGATGTACGAAGCATTGATCAATGCGAAAGTTAAGGTAGAGATGCACCTTTTCCAAAACGGCGGCCACGGTTTCGGCATGCCAAACCCTACTACCAAAGAGAAATGGTTTGATTGGGCAGCCGCCTGGATGGATGCGAATGGGTGGTTGAAGAAGTAGAAAGGCGGTCCCCTCCGCCCCCTGGAGGGGCGACTTTTGATTGGTAAATTGTTTTAGTTCGCCCCTTGAGAGGGGTTAGGTCTGTGTTACGCTAACCGCCATAAATTATTGAGCCGATAAAGTGAATATCCCCTTCCAAACTATCCAATGGGATAACATCCCAAAAGAAGAGCATCCCGGTACCACCGGCACATCTTTTTGGCAGGTGCTGCAATTACCTGGTTTAAGGATACGGCTGGTAGAATATTCTGCCGGTTACCTTGCTGACCATTGGTGCCAGAAAGGGCACATTGTGCATTGCCTGGAAGGTGAGTTTGAAAGCGAACTGGAAACCGGCGAAATATTCACCCTAACCGCGGGTATGAGCTATATAGTGTCTGACGATGCAAGCTCGCACCGTTCAATATCAGAAAATGGGGTGAAACTTTTGATTATGGATGGGGATTTTTTAGCCCCGGTTCCCCCTTCAGGGTATTAGGGGCCTCTACTTTACTGCCGCCAAATTCTGGTAGTAAGAGCTCCCCACAGGTAGCACCGCGCCGTTTACAACCAACTGGTGCCGCTCTATTTTTTCCACTTTGTTTACGGCGGCGATGAATGAACGGTGTATGCGGATGAATTGCTCTGCTGGCAACATGTTTTCCACTTCGGAGATGGTCATGCGGGAGAGGAGTCGTTTATCCTTCAGTTCGAAGTTTACATAATTGCCGGTTGCTTCCAGGTAGCAAATATCATCAAACATTACCTTCACCAGCTCGTACCCCGTTTTCAGGAACATATAATCCTTTTTATCTTCTTTGGCATTGCGGAAGTTGTACAGCTCGTAAGCCTTGTTGCAGGCTTTGGTGAACCGTGCCAGCGAGAACGGTTTGAGCAGGTAGTCCACAGCATCCAGTTCAAAACTGGTTACGGCGTGCTCGGTATAGGCAGTGGTGAATATTACCAATGGCTTTTTGCTGAGGCAGGCAAGTAGGTCGATGCCGGAGATATCTGGCATTTTAATATCCAGGAACAACAGGTCTACCGGGTTGTGCTGCAAGTATTCCATGGCCTTAAAGGCATCCGTAAATTCGGCTTTCAAATCAACAAACGGAACCTTAGCCGCATGGGAGCGCACCACGCCAAGGGCTAAAGGTTCGTCATCTATGGCTACAGCGCTTATCAAAATATCAGGAAAGATTAATGGTTAAATGTATAAAAAATTCGCTTGCGTTTTCGCGGATGATGAGTTCGTGCTTGTTGTGATAAAGCAGTTTTAGCCTTTGTTTTACATTCACCAGCCCTATGCCGCTTTTACCTTTTTCAGGGTCGTTATCTGGCCGTGTATGGATGCTGTTGTGCACATCAAAGTACAGGGTATTCTCTTTTGTCTGCAGGGTTATTTTTATATGCGATGGTTCGCGCAGGCTGATGCCGTGTTTAAAAGCGTTTTCTATAAATGGGATCAGCAGCATAGGGGCAATTTGCAACCCCAGGATATGGTCTTCTATCTGCACATCTATCTTAATATCGGGCGAGGTTTGCGTGCGCAGTTTTTGCAGGGCGATGTAGTTGTTTAGGTAATCTATCTCGCGGGTAAGCAGTATTTTTTCGTGCATGTTTTCCTGCAGCATAAAGCGCATCATATCGCCCAGGCGCTGTATGCCTTCGCCCGTGCGGTCGGCGTTTTCCTGCAGGGCGGTGCCGTAAAGAGTGTTCAACGCATTAAATAAAAAGTGTGGGTTTATCTGCGAGCGCAAAAAATCGAGGTTTGCGGCAGAAGTGCCGAGGGCGGTTTTCAGGTTCAGAATCTCGGCGGTACCCGCCATGCGGCGTTTATAGGTAATCCACGAGAATGGCGCAACCACCAAAAGCTGGAAACCGACATTAAAACCCGCTATAATGGCTACAGCTTCGTGCCTGTGTAAGGCCATCGCCGAAATAAAAAGCACAGGTATTGAAACCGCTGTGGTTACCCAAACTACCTTTAGCCAGTAAGTTAAAAACCGTTTTTTATTGGCAAGCGTGGTGGGTATAAGGCTGTACGTAGAAAGGCCGTGCACCCCAATTGCCACGGGTACAGTTACAAAAAACAAAGCGATCACATCAATATTGGCATCAATCAGCAACATCCCAAATATCAATAGCATCCATAGCACCAGGGCAATAATGCTATCGCGGGTGAGTACTTTATATTCCGACTGTATCCGGTCGGTATTGTTGAGCAAATAATTAGCTACATGCTTTATCAGGCTGTAAAGCGTCAGCATCATTATCACCCATATAGCATAAATGAGGTTTGTTTTAAAAACCAGGTTGTACACATAGCCCGGCGATTTATGGTAGAACAGGTAGCCCTTTAACCAGGTATCGGTAATGCCGCAAACCAGCCATATGGCGCCGAACAACGCAACTGCCAATACGATCATTAAGGTAGTTTGGCGCTTTGCCACCAGCGATGGGATGATGATAAAATTCCAAAGCAAAAACGAAAGAAAGTACAGCGTAAAACGCGCCACCATCGGGAAGAAGAAATATTTGGAATAGGAATAATGCAGATGGTATTCCTCAAACATATAGCGATAGGGTGTCCAAACCACGTTTACATTACTATCGGCTACGCGCATCAATAACAACAGCAAAACAAAGCCGTAAATGAGGCCGGCTCCCCATAATTCTATTTTTTTTATGTCGACAGGTTTTTGGATAAGTGTTATCATGTGCTGAAAAATTATGCCGCAAGATAACCCGGCCAAAAAAAAGATGAAAGTAAATGGGGCGAAACGGAGGATTGGTGGGACGAATGAGGGAGAGGCAAGAAGTCAAGAATCAAGAGACAAGAAAAAACTGGGAAGAAATAAAGATAAACGAGGCTTTCTATCCTGATTCTTGGCTCTTGACTTCTTGTGTCTTTTTTATTCTAAAATTCCCAGCAACTCATTCAACTCATCAACTTTTTCAGATGCGCCCGCATGTTCGTAAGCACTGATGAGGTTACGCAAAACGCGTTTTATGATGTCTGCGTTGGAGCAAGGCTCGTAAAATTGCTTGTCGAATTTAAGGTTAAGCTGTTTTAAAAACATATCTACATCGCGCCTACCGAAAATGAAGCCTTTGTTAAAGGCGTTGATGTAAAACAGGATACCGCCTTCAAATTCGGTTTCCTGGCTCTCATCCATATAAGCCAAAATAAAATGCTGCGGCAGGTTTACGCCGTATACCGGGATATCCAGTTTTTGGGCGATGATAGAATAAATAATGGCCAGCGAGATCTGGTTGCCCTTTTTGCTTTCCAGCACCTGGCTTATATAGCTGTTCTGCGGGTCGCGGTGGTTAGCAGTGTTTCCGCTAAAACCATGGATGGCGTAAAATACATGGTTCATCAGCTTTATTTGCTCTACCGGGCTGGCCTCGTTCATCATCTGTAACCAAATATCACGCTTAATTGCTTCTACCTGGTTAATCACCTTCTGTTCATCCAGGTCGGGGTATTGGTAGCGGTTTATGATGAGGATGCCTTGCAAAAGATCGAACGCACCACCATGGAACCATAGCTGCAGGTCGTTTTTTACGGTGCCGTATTGAATCTCGTGCACGGTGTTGGCAATCCGTTCCTGCTGAATAGGGTCGAAAGCCTGCTCAAACGCGCTTTCTAAATATTCGATAGCCTCGGGGCCGTACGACAGCAACTTTTGGTGCACATGCTCGTATACTTCCGCATCTGTGTCGTCGAGCAATTTAATCAATGAATTTACTTCTGTAGGATTAATCATATCTCTACCCGCTAAAATACTAAAGTTTGTATACTTTTACGCCAATTTAAACCAATGTCCAATCTAACGTTTACTAAAGATTTCTTGTTTCACAGGTTTACGTCAAAAAACCGCCACGGGCTGCATTCGCCTTTTGTTTACAAACTGGTTGACGAAGTTATTTACGACCGCAAGCATAAAGCCGCCTACGATAAGATAGAAAAGGAGCGCGATAACCTGCTGATAGACGACCGTGTGATCACCGTTACCGACCTGGGGGCCGGCTCGCGCGTAAACAAGAATAACCAAAAAAAAATAAGCGACATCACCATCAACGCGCTTAAACCACCAAAATTGGCACAATTGCTTTACCGCCTTGCGGCATTTGCCAGGCCGAAAAACATTATAGAGTTGGGCACCTGCTTAGGCATCACTACGTTGTACCTGCAAGGGGCTGCACCTGCAGCTAAGGTATACACACTGGAGGGCTGCCCCGAAACAGCCAAAGTAGCCAAAGAAGTATTTAACAGCGCGGGCCTGCACGATGTGAACCTGGTGACCGGCAATTTCGACGATACCCTTGCGGGTGTTTTAGGCAAGCACGAGCAGCTGGATTTTGTGTACATAGATGGCAACCACCAGCGCGTGGCAACCCTCAACTACTTTGAACAATGCCTGCCAAAGGTGCACGAAGGCACTATGCTGATATTCGACGATATTTACTGGAGCGAAGGCATGAAACAAGCCTGGGCACAAATTAAGACCAATCCGCAGGTAACCATAACTGTCGATCTGTTTTGGATAGGACTGGTGTTTTTTAAAACGGGTAGGGTAAAGGAAGATTTTAAAATTAGATTCTGATAGATGTGCAGATGTGCAAATTTCAGATGTGCAAATTGAGCTCATTTTTCATCTGCACACCTGCACATTTGAAATCTACGCATCCATCAAAACGCTTCGCCCAAGGCAATATACAATCCACTCAGCCTTGGCTCGTTTGCCCGTTTCTCGCCCACGCCATAATCTACACGGATGCTTAAGCCTTTCTCGGTATCGAAGAAATAGCGTACCCCCGCGCCGTAATTTGGTTTTAGTTCATCAAAACTAAAGGTGCTGTTCCATACCTGGCCGGCACCTACAAAACCTACAATGCCGAAGCGTGTGCTTAGGCGGTACCGAAGTTCTGCTTGGGCTGCAATGAGGTTGCGGTCGCGGAAACGGCCGTTGTAATAGCCACGCATCATTTCGTCGCTCCCCAAAGCGGGCATCAAATAAAAAGGCGATTGGCTACCGGTAAGGCTTTGTTCCTGTATGTCGAAACCCAAAACAAGTTGATTGCTTAGTTTAAAAAACTGTGCATATTCTATATTTAATAAACCGCCACTATAATTGCTGTTGCTGCCGATACCTTTCATCAGGTCGAGGTAGCTGGTAACCACTGCCCCTTTGGTAGTGTAAGTATTGTTGTTACGGCTATCAAAAATTAAAGTTGGCCCAAGGTAAAGGGTCGTTCCGCCATGGCGGCCCTCAATGGCAGGGTTTGTTTCAAACACGCCCGTCTTATCGGCATCGGTAAAGCGGTAGTCAAAGCCGCCGGCAACCAGGCCGATATACAGATTTTGGGACACCTTTTTTTCGCCATTCATGGCCAGTTTAAAGCGCTTTAATCCAAGGCGGTCGGCATTGCTCTTTAAAGTGTTATTGCCCACACCGTAAAAATCGAAAGGGAAATTGATGTAGGAGATAGCAGCAATGTAGTGATATTGGTTTCCCGGTGCCCAGTAGTTTGTGCTCAGGCTAAATCGGCTTTGCCCTTTGGTAGTGATAGTGGCGTAGGCAAATATGTTAGATACGCGGGTGTTGCGGTTAACGGTATCGGTATAAAACGACAATAGCCCGGCTCCACC
>NZ_CAMLOV010000122.1 GCF_946481715.1 uncultured Mucilaginibacter sp.
GCACCTGATCCGGGTAATGCCGGCGTAGGGAGAGGTAACAAGTTAAGTGTACTGCCGCTTTACCCTGGCGGACAGATGGTTTAACTCATTTATTGTTCAACAATTTTGAAAAATTTATTTGCGGCGCTCTTCGCCCTGCTGCTGCCTGTTTTGGCATCGGCCCAGTTTTCCATTAGCGGAAAAATTACCAACCAAGCCGGCGAAGCATTGCCCGGCGCAACCGTAAACCTGATAAACCTTAACCGGGGCGCACAAACAAACGCAACCGGCAATTACAGCTTAGGCGATTTGCCAGCCGGGAATTACACTTTAAAGGCTACCTACATCGGTTACCAGCCTATCACAAAAACCGTTGCTTTAAGCAGCAATCAAACGATTAACTTTACACTGGCCACGGGCACTTTTAGTGCCGAAGAAGTAGTAGTAACCGCCACCCGCGCAGGCAAAAACTCGCCAACGGCCTTTACCAACCTCAGCAAAAAGGAGCTGGAGAAAAACAATTTCGGGCAGGACTTGCCTTACCTGCTTAACCAAACCCCATCGGTGGTCATCACATCTGATGCAGGTGCGGGCATTGGCTACACCGGCATTCGCATCCGCGGAAGTGATGCCAGCCGGGTAAACGTAACCATCAACGGCATCCCCTACAACGATTCGGAAAGCCAGGGATCTTATTTTGTCGATCTGCCGGATATCACCTCCTCTATCAACAACATCCAGGTGCAGCGTGGCGTGGGTACATCAACCAACGGCGCAGGCGCGTTTGGCGGGAGTATTAATATCCAAACCACCAACCGCCGCGATACCGGTTATGCGGAGATCAACAATTCAATAGGATCCTACAATTCGGTTAAAAACACCATTAACCTGGGTACCGGTTTATTGGGCGGCCATTTTAGCGTAGACGGCCGCCTCTCGCGTATTAAATCCGATGGTTATATTGATCGAGCATCCTCACAATTAAAATCATTTTTTGTAAGCGGTGCGTACTATGGCGCAAACAGCACTTTACGGGCCAATATCTTTTCGGGATACGAACGCACCTACCAGGCATGGAACGGCGTTCCCGATTATATTATCAGCGATAACAGCCTGCCCAACCACCGCACTTACAACGAACTGGGTATATTGCCCGATGGCAGCTTTTATAAAGACCAGGTAGATGATTACCTGCAAAACCATTACCAGCTGCTGTATGACCAAAAACTATCCGATAAAGTATCTTTCAGCGGTGCCTTGCATTACACCAAAGGCAAAGGCTATTATGAGGAATATAAAACTGATGCCGATGTTACCGACTATGGGCTAACCCCGGTAATTATCGGCGGAACGCCCATAACCAATACCGATTTGGCCCGCCGCCGCTGGTTGGATAATGATTTCTATGGTATCACCTACGCCTTAAAATACCTGCCGCAGGATAACCTTAATTTTACCCTCGGCGGCGCTTATAACCGCTACACCGGCGCGCATTTTGGTAACATCATTTACACCCGCGAAAGCGCAGGCATCAACCCTAATTATGAATACTACCGCGATGATGCTAAAAAGAATGATTTCAACATCTTTGGCCGTGGCGAATTTAAAACGGGTAACACCACGCTGTTTGCCGATTTGCAGTACCGCCGTATCTACTACTCCTTCCTTGGATTCGACAGAAATTTGAACAACATACAGCAAAACGCGACATTAAATTTCTTCAACCCAAAGATGGGGGTTACATACGAGTTCGACGAGCATAATAACATCTACGCGTCATTTGCCGTTGGCAACCACGAACCTAACCGCGATGACTATACTAACAGCACCCCTGCCAGCCGCCCAAAGGCAGAGAACCTGAAAGATTTTGAAGCGGGCTACCGTACCAGCAGCAGTGTTTTCCGTGGCGGAATCAACCTGTTTTATATGCTGTATAAAAATCAGTTAATATTAACAGGGGCATTAAACGATGTCGGCGCACAGATCCGTAACAACGTAAAGGATAGCTACCGCGCAGGCATCGAACTGGACGGCAGGGTGAAAATCACCAAAGCGCTAAGCTGGGCAGCAACAGCAACCATCAGCACCAATAAAATAAAAAACTACGGCCAGTTTTTAAATAATTACGACGACGGTAGCCAGGCATTTATCTTGTTAAAGAAAACAAATATCGCCTACTCGCCATCGTTCGTTGCCTCCAGCGAGATCAGCCTTGCACCATTTAAGGGCGGCGAAATTGCCTTTATCAGCAAATATGTAAGCCAGCAGTTTTTAGACAACACCTCCAATACCAACCCTGTGGGGTTCCCCTCATCGGGTAATAATGCCTTTATTACCGACAGGCTGCTAAAAAGCTATTTTGTGAGCGATGTTAGGCTGAGGTATAATTTCAGCGTTAAAGCTGTAAAAAACATAGGGCTGGGCTTGCAGGTAAACAACTTGTTTAGCAAGCAGTACGAGGCCAATGGCGCTACCTACCCCGATATTGAAAACGGTCAGGTAGTAAACTATAATTACTACTTTCCGCAGGCCTCGCGCAACTTTTTGGCCTCGGTTAGTTTAAGTTTTTAAGTAGGTGCAGCATTGGATAACTCTTTTTGTAGAGCAGTTGAAGGCAACTACCTGGCTGGAGTGGCTGGCGGTAATCTTAGGCGTTACCGAAGTACTGCTGGCCCGCGCCAACAAAGTGTGGCTATACCCAGCCGGTATAGCCGCTACTTTAATTTCGCTTTACCTGTTGTTGCAGGTAGCATTATACGCCGAGTTTTTGCTGAACGGCTACTACGTAGTAATGAGCGTTTACGGTTGGTGCCACTGGGTGAAAAAGCGGGGAGAGCCGGCTGTACAGGTAGCATATGCCAATAAGCGCGAGTGGGTAATAACAATACTAATTGTATTCGTGGGCTGGGTGCTGCTGTATTTGCTGCTGGTAAATTTTACCAAATCTACCGTGCCGGTTTGGGATGCCTGGGTATCATCTACTGCCTGGGCGGGTATGTGGCTGCTGGCACGGCGCAAAATAGAGAACTGGGTATTGTTGAACATCAGCAACTTGTTTGCTATTCCGCTGCTTTACCATAAAGGCCTGGCGATGTTTGCCGTACTTACGCTGATATTATTTATTGTTGCCATTTTTGGCTATTACGATTGGCGTAAGATCATTATTAAAGAACGTTTAACCGATAAATTGAGCTAACATGGCGCAGGTAACGCATCCGTCCGCCCATCTGCTTCCCGATTGGGTAGATACCATCCGCAGGCATGCCGCCGACGCAGAGCAATTGGGCAAGCTGCATCCGGCACAATTGGAGTTAGTTTACCGGCAGCAATGGTTTAACCTGCTTACACCCGCTGTTTATGGTGGGTTACAAACACCCTTGCCGCAATTAATTGAAATTGAAGAAGCCCTTAGCTGGGCCGATGGCAGCCTGGGCTGGGTGGTTACCTTATGCTGCGGCGCCGGCTGGTTTGGCGGTTTTTTAGAACCGGGCATGGCCAAACTGGTATATGCTGATGCGAAAGCATGCATTGCAGGCAGCGGCGCGACAACAGGCACTGCGGATATTGTTGGCGTTGGCTATATTATCAACGGTAGCTGGAAGTACGCCAGCGGGGTGCATCATGCCACCTATATAACCGTAAACTGCCAAATTACTGCGGGTGGAGAGCCTGTGTTAAACGAAGATGGCACGCAATTGATATTGCCGTTTATTTTAAAGCGAGCTGATGTAAACCTGTTACCGGGCTGGAAATACATGGGCATGGTAGCTACAGGTAGCGATGCCTACGAGGTAAATAACCTCTATCTTGATAAAAGCTATAGTTTTAAAATTGATGGCGAAGCGGCTGTAATAGATTCGCAATTATATACCTACCCCTTTTTGCAACTGGCAGAAGCCACGCTTGCGGCAAACCTGTCTGGCATGGCAGTGCACTTTATGGACCTTTGCGTACCGGCCTTTGCATATAAGGCAACCAACATCCGCAGGGTACATGCCGCCAATGTGGCTGTTATGGAGGATGCCCTTTCTGCCGCTGTTGTGCTTCTTAACAAAAGGCGCCAAACATTCTTTAAGGCTGTTGAGGCATCCTGGCAGCAACCCAATGATCAGCAGTTGTTAATACAGGTTAGCCATTGCAGCCGTGCGCTTGCAAAAACAGCCCGCGAATGCGCGGATAGGCTTTACCCCTACTGCGGCCTATTGGCGGCGTCGCCCGATACAGAGATTAACCGGGTTTGGCGCGATCTCCACACGGCCAGCCAGCACGCCCTGCTAACTTTTACGCTTTAGGCGGCGGTAACCCCATTTATATTTAGCAGGGCTGGCGGTTGCTAAACATGCGTTGTTATGTAAAACTACTTTTTGCAATGGCATATACAGCCATTTTTGCTATCTTTAAAACCTTGTGTTGTAGCAACATGGCACAAACCCCTAATCACGATGGCGAATATCCCTTATTGCGTTGCTGGCGGCGCACATTCAAAAACAAATCGGTACCCGGGTTTTTTGCTGGTTTTATTTGTTGGGTTTTTACTTTGCCAGGGCTGTAAACTTGATGCCCCGATAATCCCCGATTCGCTGCTTCATCCGCATACGGACACTACCATAACTGATACGGTACCAGATGTTACGCCACCGGCAGATACCGTTATAACCGACACCATAACCCCGGCAATAGCCAATTTTAGCCAGCTTACCGCATGGAAAGCCTACAGGGCAAACCCAAGTAGCCGGTATGATATGTTACTGATAGGTGATTCGTACACGCAGGGGAATTTTTATAGCTGGCGCCTACGCGGCAAACTGCTTTCCGATGGCTTTTTGGACGGTGGGCCCGGTTACGACAGCTTTGGGCGCTGGGATCCCGTTGGTATGTATTCTATCGACGGCTCAATGGACCCGGCCGAGCTGACATTTACCTACGATCCATTGTTATGGGATACCAGCCCTGGCGACTACTACGGCCCTTGCGGCAATGTAACAAATAATGCGGCTAACGCACCTATAACCGTAAGTTCGAGGGTATTGCTCAATTCGTTTACAATCATTTTCCAAAGGCACCCAAACGCGGGTAATTTCAGGTACAGGATAAATGGCAGCAGCTGGGCAACCGTAAGCGCGTCTAATGCCACGGCAGATATTGGCAATGTGGTAATAAATGTTACCGATGCAGGCGATAATATAGACCTGGATATAGAGCCTTTGCAAGCAGGGCAGGTGTTTTGCGGCGTTTTGGCCCGCAGGGATGGCGATGTGCTAAACCTGCATAAGGTAGGCAGTTCGGGTACTACGGCAGATTTTTTTGCGCATAACCTTCTTTGGGAAAAATCGATAGAGCTGCTTACGCCAAAAGGTGCAATAATTATGTTTGGCACCAATGAGATGGATGCAAATGTTGAACCCGCGCAAATGAGGGCCAATATCCAGCATATCATTGATCAGCTTAGGCAAGCGCAACCAAATTGCGATATCATCATCATGTGCCCGCCCGAAACCCTTTACGAAAATGAGGAGCCCCGGAAATATAAAATAGCCAGCTACGCCGATATGCTTTTTAGGCTGGCGCTTAAAAACCACGCGGCGTTTATTGATTTTGCTAAAGTTTTCGGCCCATTTAGCCAGGCTTCTATCAATTCGGACTTAATGTCGACCGACAGGAAGCACCCCGGCGATGTAGGCAGCGAGTTGATGGCCCAAACTATTTTCAACGCCTTAAAATAAGGCTACCCTGTTTTAACCATTACGTAACGCAAATATCACACTGAAAAACCAGATCATTGTTCATATTTGCGGTATTTAATTCGCTTTCTGTATGAAATTCAGGTGTCTGATCTTTGCGGTATTGTTTGCCGCTGCCGGCGCATCCGCCCAAAATAAAACCGCTGCAACCTCCGCAACATTGCCCCGCCCCAAATTAGTAGTGGGCCTTGTGGTTGACCAAATGCGCTGGGATTATCTTTATCGTTACTACGACCGGTACCAGGCCGGGGGCTTTAAACGCCTGCTTAACGAAGGCTTTACCTGCGAAAACACGCTTATTCCCTATATCCCAACAGTAACCGCCATTGGGCACTCCAGTGTTTACACAGGTTCGGTACCTGCTATACATGGCATGGCCGGGAACGATTTTATTATACAGGCCACGGGTAAATCCATATACTGCACCGCAGATTCTACCGTGAATACGGTAGGCAGTACCTCGGTAGCGGGTAAGATGTCGCCACGTAATTTGCTGGCCAGTACTATAACTGATGAATTAAAGCTGGCTACAAATTTTCGGTCGAAAGTTATAGGTATTGCTTTGAAAGACCGTGGAGGAATACTCCCCGCAGGGCATGTGGCCGATGCGGCTTATTGGTTTGACGATGCCAGCGGCAACTGGATAACCAGTACTTTTTACATGAACGATTTGCCCGCCTGGGTAAAAACCTTCAACAGCCAAAAAAACGCCGAAAAATATTTAAAAAAGGATTGGAACACGCTTTACCCAATTAACACGTACGTGCAAAGTACCGCGGATAACAGCCCAAAATACGAAGGCAAATTCACAGGTACCGACGCGCCCACCTTTCCGATAAAAACATCAGAACTGTATAAAGGCGGCAACACCGGCATCATCCGTAACACGCCATACGGCAATTCGCTCACACTTGATTTAGCCAAAGCAGCTATAGATAATGAGCACTTGGGTAAGAATGTAGTAACCGACTTCCTGGCCGTGAGCCTTTCCTCAACAGATTACATCGGGCACCAGTTCGGCCCAAACTCGGTTGAGGTAGAAGACACTTACCTGCGCCTGGATAACGACCTGAGCGCGTTTTTTGCTTACCTGGACGCCAAAGTGGGCAAAGGGAATTACACCGTATTTTTAACTGCCGACCACGGCGCTGCGCACAACCCGCAGTTTTTAATAGACCATAATATCCCTGCCGGGTACTGGGACGAAACCGCGAGCCGTACCCAGCTGAATAAAACACTGGAAGATAAGTTTAAGGTGAAAAACCTGGTGCTGGGCTTAAACAATTACCAGGTAAACTTTAACAATGCAGCAATAAGCAAAGAAGGGCTTAGCGAAGAGGCCTTAAAGGCAGAATGTATACAAACGCTGCAAAAACAGGCGGGCGTAGCTTTTGCTGTTGATATGCAGCGGGCACAAACAGCAAACATCCCGGAGGACCTGCGGGCACGCATCATAAATGGCTATAATGCAGAGCGCAGCGGCGCTATCCAGATTGTTTTGAAACCGGGATGGTATGGCGGCCATGGTGGCACAGGCACTACACACGGCACCTGGAACCCTTACGATGCACACATCCCGCTGGTATTTATGGGTTGGGGTATTAAACACGGCAGCCTGGTGCGCGAAACCCACATGACTGATATTGCTGCCACCTTAGCCGCATTGCTGCACATACAGGCCCCAAGCGGTAACATTGGTACGCCAATTGGCGAAGTGTTAAAGTGGTTTAAAGATTAGAAAGGCGGAAAGCCTGCAGTCCGAAAGATAATTGCGTTGCATGCCGGCACAGCAAATAAGGAGATAAACCTTATCTTTCGGACTTCATACCATGAGAAAATACATTTCCAAATTCCATTACCTCACGCAGGACTTGCCCCACCGCAGCCATGCAGAGCAGGCGCAAATAGCTTGCGAAGCCGGTGCAAACTGGGTGCAATACCGCTGCATGACAAAAACTGATGAGGAACTTATTGCGGAGATACACCAGGTTGCTTCTATCTGCGATGATTGGGGCGCCACGCTCATCTTAACCAACCATTACCACCTGCTGGATAAGGTAGACGCACAGGGCGTACACGTGGAAGATTTTGATGCCGATTTTGCCGCCATCCGCCACGCAATAACCGATGAGAAAACTCTTGGCGCATCAGCTACAAATGTAGAAGCCCTGATGCGCATACAAAAAACCGGCGTTGTAGATTACTACGGCTACGGGCCCTTTGCACATACGGATACAAAGCCAAACAACAAACCCCTGCTGGGCTACGAAGGTTACCGGGCGTTAGAAAAACTGCCCATACAAATACCTGTAATAGCGGTGGGTGGAGTACAATTAACGGATGTAGAACCTTTAATGGCTACCGGCATTTACGGGCTGGCGGTTTCGGCGGCGGTTAATTTGTCGTTGGATCCCGGCGCGATGGTGAAGGAATTTTATAGGAAGATGTATTGAGCATACACGTCATCCCGATTTATTTCGGGACTCCACGTGCAAAGCAACCATAACTAAGAGGCCTTAAAACATCGGGTGCGCGTTGGCCGATTTCTCGGGGACATCCTGTATCACGTCCCAGTGTTCGGCAATTTTGCCATTCTCTATCCTAAAGATATCAATAACAGAACTTACCTTATCGCCCATTTTGCTTTTGGTGTGGATATACACCAGGTTACCATCGGCACTTAAGTGTTGGATATCTATTTTGGTTTTTGGCGCGCCTTTAAACCATAAGGTTGCGCCCTGGCGCAGGGCCTCTTTGCCATCGGGTAAGACAGGGTTATGCTGAATGTAATTATCCGCCAGGTACTTATCTAACGCACTGATATTCTTATCGCCAAAAAACTCCTGGTAAAACTCTGCCACCATCTTTTTATTAAGCGATAGCTGAGTGGCTTGCCTGCTTAGCGAATCGGCCGTAGCCTTTGCGTTATCTGCGCTTTGGTCACCGCAGGAAAAAACGGAAAATGAAGCTAAAACCAACAGGGCGGGGATAAGTTTTTTCATGGTTAAATATATTAAAATTAACATCAGTAGTTACAAACGCAAAACGTGCCGCTTTACAATTATTTAGCCTGCGGATAGGCCAAATAAAGATGTTCGTCTATTATTTCCCCGTTTTTAAAAACGGCGCCTTTTAAAACCCCTTGTTTCACGTAGCCGGCTTTTTCCAGCACCCGCATAGATGCCGGGTTATAGCTAAAAACCCCCGCTTGCAGGCAAATGAAATCAAACGTTTGGAAGGCATATTGGGTAACCAGCCGGGCGGCTTCGGTCATAATGCCCCGCCCCCAGTATGGCTCGCCAAGCCAGTAGCCAAACAACGGCGATTTACTAAATACGTCGTCGCGCATGGTGATGCCTATGGTACCGGCAAATTCACCATCCACATCTATCACAAAAGTGGTGGGCGGTTCCTGATCGATATTGATGCCGATAAAAAATTCCGCATCCGCCAATGTATAGGGCGATGGAAAGCGGTTGTAAAGGTTGGCTGCAATTTTGGGGTTATCGGCAAGGCGCTGCATTACAGGGGCATCGCTTTCGCGCCAATTTCGTAAAGTAAACCCGGTGCCTTTTATTTCCATTTGTAACAATCCAATCGTTAAAAATAGTAATATTACTTAAACTGCTAAATTGCGGCAGCTAAGCTATTATCCTCATGAAGAAATTTATTACCCCCTTACTGCTTTTTATATGTGCAGGCGCATTGGCACAAAACCTCGGCACCCTTACTATCGAGAAAATAATGCGCGACCCAAAGTGGATTGGCGTAGCGCCCTCCAACATCCGTTGGAGCGATGACAGCAGGAAGGTATATTTTAACTGGAACCCCAAAAGCGCCGGCCGCGACGGGTTGTTCTACATAACGCCGGCTAATATAAAACCTGTTCAGTTAACTACCGAAGAAGAGCGCAGCCTGCCGCCCGAAAACGGCAGCTGGAACAAAAAACACACGCTGAAAGCTTTTGAAAAGAACGGCGACATTTACCTGTCGGATATAAAAACCGGTAACGTAACGCAGCTCACCAGCACTACCGAGCGCGAAGCGATCCCGGTTTTTACCAAAGATGAAAACGCGGTTGTTTTCTCCAAAGAAAACAACCTGTATAAGTTCAGCCTTGCCAAAGGAGAGCTGGTACAGCTAACCAATTTTGTAAAAACCGCAAGCAACACCGCCAAAAAGAACACCGACAACCAGCAGGAAAAATACCTGAAAAAACAGCAACTGGAATTATTCGATATCATCAAAACAGAAGATAAAGACCGAAAACAGGACAGCATCGAGCGTAAAGAAATGGCGTTACCCAGGCTAAAGGAGATTGTATACGGCGATAAACGCGTAAACGGCGTACAGCTAAGCCCTGACGGCCGTTACATTACCTACCGCCTTATTCAGCCGGCCGAGGGTGCCAGGAATGGTATTGTTCCCAACTATGTAACCGGCACTGGTTTTACTGAGGATATCCCCAACCGTACCAAGGTGGGTGCGCCGCAGTCGAGCTCGGTTAGCTATGTATTTGATACGCAGCGTGACAGTGTTTACGCCATCTCCACCAAAGAGATTCCCGGCATAAAAGACCTGCCCGATTACCTGAAGGATTACCCCAAAGTATTAGAGGAGTGCAAAAAAGCCAATGCCGACCGCAAGGTGGATATGGGCACGCCCATTTGGAGCGAGGATGGCAAATACGCTGTGCTGGTTGTAGAATCGCAGGATAATAAAGACCGCTGGATTATGAAACTGGATGCCGCTTCGGGTAAACTTACCCTGCTGGACCGCCAGCGCGACGAGGCCTGGATAGGCGGCCCGGGTACTGGCGGTTTCTTCGCCAACGGCAGCCTTGGCTTTACCGATAATACCCACTTTTACTATCAAAGCGAAGCCAGCGGTTACTCGCACCTATACCTGCTGGATATGTTAAGCGGCGAAAAAAAACAGCTTACCTCCGGCAAATGGGAAGTGCAAACATTACGGTTATCCAACGATAAAAAAACTTTTTACTTTACTGCCAATATCGAGCATCCCGGGATTACGCATTTTTATAAGATCCCGGTAAGCGGTGGTGCCCCGATAAAGCTCACCAGCATGAAGGGTGGCAACGAGGTGGACCTGTCGCCCGATGAAAAGTGGCTGGCCATCCGGCATTCTTACTCCAACAAACCATGGGAACTTTATGTACAGCCCAACAGGCCCGGCGCAAAGGCGGTGCAGGTAACCAAGTCCACCACGGCAGAGTTTAACTCTTATGCCTGGAAGGAGCCGGACGTGATCAGCTTTAAAAACCGGTACGGCAGTGATATTTATGCCCGTGTTTACCAGCCCAAAACGCCCGACCCGGCAAAGCCGGCTGTTGTATTTGTGCACGGCGCAGGCTACCTGCAAAATGTGCATTACTGGTGGAGCAGCTACTTCCGCGAGTATATGTTCAACAATATGCTGGCAGATAATGGGTATACCGTAATAGATATCGACTACACCGCCAGCTCGGGCTATGGGCGCGATATGCGTACCGGCATTTACCGCCACATGGGCGGCAAGGACCTTACCGACCAGGTAGACGGCGTAAAGTATTTGGTAGAAAAATACGGCATTAACCCCAAACATGTGGGTTTATACGGCGGCTCGTACGGTGGTTTTATTACGCTGATGGGGCTGTTTACCCAGCCGGATGTGTTTGCATCGGGCGGTGCTATCCGCTCGGTAACAGATTGGGCGCATTACAACCACGGTTATACCTCCAACATTTTAAACGAACCGTTCGAGGATGATATCGCCTACCGCCAAAGTTCGCCTATTTATTTTGCCGATGGGCTTAAAGGTAAACTACTGATGCTGCATGGTATGGTAGACCAGAATGTAAATTACCAGGACATCATCCGCCTTACGCAAAAATTAATAGAGCTGCACAAAGAAAACTGGGAGCTGGCATCCTACCCCGTAGAAGACCACGGCTTTGTGCAACCCAGCAGCTGGACAGATGAATATAAGCGGATTTTTAAATTGTTTGAAGAAACGTTGAAGGGAAAGTAACCCACACACAACCATAGTAACGTTTTGATAACCATAGCGATGGGTTTCAAACCCATCGCTATGGTTATCAATTAATTATACACCCACATCAAAACCTTCTTCTTCTGTTTATTTAAAAGGGCATCCACCGTTTTCATGGTGTTGTTAGATATTGCCGGGCAACCCCAGCCCTCCGGAGTGCCATTTGGGTACACCTCGGTTTCGCTCACCTTTTCCCAGGAATGGAAAACGATCTGGCGGGTGTAGGCATTGCTGTTGCTGCTTTCCAGCCCGGTTAAAAAGTATTTAACATTGATACCCCAGGCACTGTAACCGCGTGCATCTACCGAATATTTGCCCAAAGCAGTGCAATGGCTGCCATCGGCATTGCTAAATTCGGGCTTATCCTTACTCCACTCGCCGGCCCATGGGCTTCTGCCGCAACCGTGACTAACCAAACCAGAGGTTAATATCTTATCAGCTTTAAAATCCCAAACCATAAAACGCTTAACGCCACTGGGCAGGCTCATATCTATCAAAATACAATACCGCGAGTTGTAGCCTTTCTTTTTAGCGAACAGCAAAGCCTGCCTGGCTTTTTCTTTGGTGCGGCTTAGGTTGATTTGGGGCGTTTCGGCGATGGCATTGATGCAAAGCAACAGGGCCAATATTAAAAAGGTGAACGGCTTAGGGTTCATTAAAAGCTTTGGTAATTTTATGTTGATAACGGCAAAGGTGCCCGGGTATTTTGCCGACCGGAATCTTTAAATTTATGCAGCTCTTTTAACCTGGTTAATGGCCTGCTGCGACTATCCGCAACGATTCCTCAAACCGTTCCAATTCAAAATTATGCTGCAGTTGGCCCATGTGCGCCCGGGCGTATTGCAGCCTATTATCCGTGTCGTTCAAATCAACGCCACCTTCCCACATACATTTATTAAATTTCCTAAAATCCGGGCGTGCGGCATCCGGGTCGATAGCGGCACCGGCTTCGTGTACAAGCCTCATAAAAAAAGTGAAGTATGCCACGTGCACTATCTGCTGCATCAAAAAGAAACGGGCAAGCTGGTATTCGGTTGGCACTTTGCCTAAATACCCGGTCAGGTAATCTTTTTCTTCTGCCTCGTTTGTTATTACAAAGTTTGCAACTACCGCCAGGTCGAAATAGGGGTCGTTCAAAAAAACGGCTTCCCAATCAACCAGCAATGGCCGCTCGCCATCAAACAGGATGTTCTCGGGTTTCAGGTCGTTGTGGCTGGCTACCCAATCGGCGGTGCCGCGCGGGTAAACCTCTCTAAGCCTGGCATATTGATCGAACAATTCACCTGTTATGCTTTCGGGCAGGATCTTCGCATCGCGGAGTTTTTGGATAAAGCCGTCCACTATATCCAGGTAATTAATTTGATACCGAAACGGCGGCATAGCATGCAGGCGTTTAAGCAATAGCGGCATTTTTACTTTCGCCTCGCTAATGGGAAATGGTTTAGCATCTACAAAGTCGGTGATGGAGATGCGGTCATGTACATTAGTGTACCACACTTTTGGGGCAATGCCTGCTGCAGCTGCATCCCTTACACAGGTATATTGGTTTGTCGGGTCGGCCATAGCATCGGTGCG
The DNA here is from genome assembly GCF_946481715.1 of uncultured Mucilaginibacter sp. Next base: position 13,347 of record NZ_CAMLOV010000122.1, read on the forward strand.
GGTGATGATCTTTAACAGGTAAGGCTTGCCCAACACGGTTATCTTATAGACTAATGCAGATGAAAGCCCGGCATTTAAGTGGCTGATATCTTCAAAATCATTTATGCCAAAAGTGTCATTTAAGGCACGGGTAAGGGCTGCTTTTTTCTCTTCAGGAATCATAAAATCAAGGGTATAAGAGGAGTTTATGACCAAATATATAGTTGGTTTTTTGCTTTTTATCTCAACGGGAACTATAAATTTTTAGGTGAAATATATTGATTAGAAGCGCGTTAACCCTATGGATGCGAGTTGATAATGATCATTGCTAACCAGCAATACGCCCATTAGTTTACTCCCACATTGACACTATCTTTTTCTGTTTTTCAGCAACGCGTTCGCAGCTTTCATAGTGTATTGGACAGGACCGGCTACAATTCGGCCTATTTATAGTGGTCGCAGTAGGTTAGTCGGCAATTGAATTCAGCCGGGGATCATTTCAAATTCATCCGTTCCGGGTATCCGTTGCAAGTCGGCGCCAATGGGCTGGTTTAAGTACGGAATGATAGCTCTATCGTAATTAGCAATTGTATTAACGTCGTAAATTGCGATATTATCGGTGTTGTTTACATAATCATCGCTTTCCGTTCCAGAAAAGAATTGCCATCCGGTATCCATTTCATTGATCGGCTCATTGCGATACATATATACAACAGGTAAACCTTCTACCGTAATTCTGTCTGTAGCTATGCACCCCCCCATCGGCGGGATCAGTCTAATTATTTCCTCCGCATTAAGTTTAAAATTCTTCATTCGGGTAAAGGAATTTAATACTGTACAAGTATAAACTTTCATTCTAATTTCTGTTTAATTTTGTATGTCAGCAAATAAAACCGTCTTAAAAAAAATTCGTGGAACCCGACAGGCTGATAAAGTGTAGCACTTAACGGCGCAATTTATTTTGTTGTGGTTTTTCTACAAAGCTTTAGCCCCTACCGGGGCGTTGTGGTAAGCCCAGTAACGTTGCGGAAATGTCCACAGCACGAGTTGACTCACCCCGCGGCACTATCGTGCGCGACCCTCTCTGCTTCGCAAAGAGGGTTAAGAAAGAAAAATTGAGCTTGCCCTCTTTCCGCTTTGCGGAGAGAGGGCCGACGCACGATAGTGCCGTCGGGGTGAGTCAAATAGCCACCCTGTATTTGTATATTTGTTCACCATGAAAATCTATTGCCTTTTTTTCCTCCTTTTCCTCTTCTCCTGCACTCCAAAACCGCAGCCAAACACCATCACCATATCCTTAACTAATAATAAACAATCGCTGCTATTTAAGGGGCTGGATAAAGCCGTTATAGGCGAAGTGGCCCGCGATACTATTGGCGATAGCTGGAAAGGATTGGTGCCGGTTTACCGTATGCCTGCCGATACGGACATGAAAAACTACCAGCCGGAACAGCCGGGCAAATACCAAATTTTGGATAGCACCGTGGTTTTTACGCCAGATACCCCCTTTGCCGCAGGGCAAGCCTATTTTGTGCGCTGGTACCATTATGACAGGGGCATTACCCCGGCAGATTACATTAAAGGCGGCAAGCGTTTGGGCCAAACCCAATTTACCGATTTGATTTTTAAGCAATAAGCATTTGTATTAAAAAATAATTCGTACATTTGTGTCCGAATTAAAAAAGAGGGGGCGTTAGTCCCCTCTTTTAGTTTATCAATCAAATTATCATTTCAGATAAGCCGAACCGATAATGAATATTGAAAAGAGAGTAACAGAACTGGTTGAAGAGAAAATTGCCGATATGCCAAACTTGTTTTTGGTGGATGTTAAAATGCACTCCAACGGTAAATTAATAGTGCTGGTAGATGGGGATAATGGTATTGGCATAGCCGAATGCGTTGCAATAAGCAGGCATGTTGGTTTCCACCTGGAAGAGGAGAACGTGATTGAGGAAGCTTATAATTTAGAGGTTTCGTCGCCGGGGATTGATACCCCGCTTACCTTGCCAAGGCAGTATACCAAAAACATTGGCCGTACGCTGGGCATAAAAATGGCAGATGGCACAAAGCGCGAAGGCAAATTGCTGAGCGTTGGCGAAGGCGGCATTACAATAGAAGAAACAATAAAAGAAAAAGGGAAAAAGGCTGAGACTGTTGAAAGCACTATCCCTACAGATAAAATAACAGAAACAAAGGTTTTAATATCATTCAAGTAAGAAAATGAGCAATATTAACTTAATTGATTCTTTTCAGGAATTTAAAGATTTCAAGAACATCGACCGCCCAACCATGATGAGCGTACTGGAAGACGTTTTCAGAAGCATGATCAGGAAAAAGTACGGTACGGACGAAAACTGCGACGTAATTGTAAACACCGACAACGGCGATTTGGAAATCTGGCGCACCCGTGTAGTAGTGGAAGATGGTTTTAGCGAAGACGACGACCTGGAGGTTGAACTTGCCGAAGCAAAAGCATTTGATGCCGACCTGGAAGTAGGCGATGAGCAAATTGAGCAGATAACGTTAGAGAGCTTTGGCCGCCGCGCTATTTTAGCAGCACGCCAAACCTTGGTGTCAAAAATTTTGGAGCTGGAGAAAGACGAGATCTTCAAAAAATATAAAGACCGCGTTGGAGAAATTGTTACCGGCGAGGTTTACCAGGTTTGGAAAAAAGAAACTTTGGTGTTGGATGATGAAGGCAACGAGCTTTTATTGCCAAAAACAGAGCAGATCCCTGCCGATTACTTTAAAAAGGGCGATAGCGTGCGCGCTATTATCAGCAAGGTTGACATGCTGAACAGCAACCCTAAAATTATCATCTCGCGTACAGCGCCCGAGTTTTTACAGCGTTTGTTCGAGATGGAAGTGCCCGAAATTTTCGACGGTTTAATAACCATCAAAAAGATCGTACGCGAACCGGGCGAGCGTGCAAAAGTTGCGGTAGAAAGTTACGATGACCGTATCGATCCGGTAGGTGCCTGCGTAGGTATGAAAGGATCACGTATCCACGGTATCGTACGCGAGCTGAAGAATGAGAACATTGATGTTATTAACTACACTAATAACCTTCAACTATATATACAGCGTGCCTTGTCGCCGGCTAAGATCACGTCTATTAAGTTAGATGATGAGAAAAAAACGGCAGCCGTTTACTTAAAACCCGACCAGGTATCGCTTGCGATTGGCCGCGGTGGCCATAACATTAAATTGGCAGGTAAATTGACTGGTTACGAAATTGATGTTTACCGCGAGGCAGACGAGCACGATGAGGATGTGGACATCGAAGAATTTTCAGATGAGATTGATAGCTGGATACTGGACGAATTTAAGCGTATTGGCTTAGATACCGCCAAATCCGTACTGGCACTTTCTGTTGGCGAATTGGTAAAACGTACCGATTTAGAGGAAGAAACAGTAAAAGATGTGTTATCAATTCTGCAGGCTGAGTTTGAATAAACAGAATAAGCAAAATAAAATCGTATTTTTGCGATAATTACAGCAGAGAAATAATAATAAATGTCAGAAGACAAAAGTATAAAATTAATAAAGGCAGTAAAAGAACTGAACATCGGTATAGGTACCCTTGTCGACTTCTTAGCTACTAAGGGCTACAAGGTGGATAAACACCCGATGGCCAAGCTGGATAACGACATGTACACCACCTTGTTAAAGGAGTTTGCTGTTGATAAAATTATTAAGGAAGAGGCCAAGCAGATCAGTATTGGTAAGATCAGGAAAGAAGAGCCGGGAATGGCTCCTGAAAGGCCTGTAGAGAACCGCCGTTCGAGAGATTTTGAGAACGAGGAGATCCTTATCAAAAACACGGGCCACTTTTCTTCGCCGCAGGCGGAAAGGCCAAAACCTGCCGAACCCGTACAGCCAAAGGTAGAAGACCGCAGCAATGTAGGTTTACCCGGCGTTACCGTTGTAGGTAAGATTGACCTGAATAACCTGGGAGCAAAACCAGCCGAGGCACCAAAAGCGCCCGAGCCGGTTAAAGAAGTTGCTGCACCCGTTGTAGAGGCACCAAAGGTTGAGGCTGCAAAGGTAGAAGAGCCAAAAGCACCCGAACCGGTTAAAGAGGTTGCTGCACCTGTTGCAGAGGCACCAAAGGTTGAGGCTGCAGAGCAAGAAGAGGCACAAGCA
>NZ_CAMLOV010000123.1 GCF_946481715.1 uncultured Mucilaginibacter sp.
CTGGGTATATTGGTACCAAAAGGATGGAAGGCCGCGCAAAACACTACCGTTACCTACACCAGCCCGCTGGGCGATGGCACCATGAGCCTGATACCGGATGGCTCGTTGCCAAGTAAAGGCGGCGGTTTAACCTGGTCGGGCTATATGAAGCGGACCTTTGGCAACGTAGATAACCTTATAGACGATATGGAATGGGTTGCCTACCAAACCGATAAGGCTTACATACACGAGGGTGGCCACACAATTGAAGGCGACCTGCACATAAAAATGAAAGTTGCTGCCGATGGCAACAATTACTCGGTAAAGTTAGGCTATGTAATTACCGATACCGGCAACGGGTTCACCAGCGATGGCAATGGTACTTACTACAGCCAAAAAAGTACCAATTGCTTTGAAGTTACCGGCGGCACTGGCGACCTGATAGATTTTTGTAACCCGCAGCTTACCGTAATCGACCCGCCAAAATCACTCGATAATGATTTTATAACCCTCACTTTTGACGGTAATGTAGTAGATACCAAACTAAAGAACGCCCCCGAAACCTACATGTGCGCAACAGCTTACACCAGCGATGGCAAAACCATTACGGTATGCGAGCAAACTGCAAAAACGTTAATGAAGCAAACCAATGCAACCAGCAACCGCTACCAGATAACGTTTTGGCCGAGGCAGTTTTTTAACAGTACCGATGCGCAGACGATAGTAAAAATAGAGTACTTCATCACCAACAAAGCGGGTACCGAGCAGGTGGGCTACGGTAACACCAAAGACCCATTTGTGTACACCTTTAAATGCGGATAACCAGTTATTAATATAAGCGATGGAATATAGCACAGCACCTGGTGTGCCCGCGCTAAACCGATATTTTAATTTTTGCCAACAATTTAAACTTTATAAAATGGCTAATTGCTACTTAAATAAATATTTTACGGCTTTAGTGATACTGATGCTGGCATTGGCTACAAGCGGCCACGCCATGCAGCAGGACACCACCGCAAAGGGTAGTACCCGCCCCGGCATGGCCGGCGGGCTTGTGCTCGACGAGTACGGCAACCCCCTTAAAGGCGTAAAAGTTGCTGTAAAAGGCAAAGCAGATACCACCAGCACCGATAAAAACGGGCGTTTTGCAGTAAGCGCAGCAACAGGCAATACACTGGTATTTAAAGCCCGTAACTTTAACAGCACCGAGGCTGCCTTTAAGGGTGCCGATTTAACGGTAAGAGTAATAGATACCTATATTAAAGCCCCGCAAACCATCAACGTGCTTTACGGTACTGCCGATGTATCAAAAAATTTAGGCGCTATATCAACCATTTATACCAACCAATTAACCAGCACGCCGGGCTCGCTTTATACTTATGCTTTGCCGGGGCAGCTGGCAGGCTTATACACCCAGCAGTACCGCGGTTTTGCTATCCCCCAAACGGGCGGGCAAACACAGGCCGATTTTATTGGTAACGTAGTACTGCACAACAACTACCAGGCAAATGACAATACCGAGTTTGGTGTTTTACTGCGCGGGCAATCGCCAATTACCATAATAGACGGGGTGCAGCGCGAGATCTCCTCTCTCGATCCGGAGAGCATCGAATCGGTATCGGTTTTAAAGGATGGTTTATCAAGTATCCTGCTGGGCGTAAACAGTTCGCGCGGTGTGTTACTCATCACCACCAAACGCGCGCAGGCAGGTGCGCCACGAATTTCATTTACGGCACAAACCGCATCGCAAACACCGCTAAGCCTGCCAAATCCGCTTCCTGCTTATCAATACGCTTATCTGTATAACGAGGCCTTGCAAAACGACGGTAAACTGCCGATATACAGTTCGGCAGATTTTAATGCGTACCGCGATGGCAGCGACCCTATACGCCACCCGGATGTAAATTGGTATAATACTGTCCTCCGCAAAAACTCGCCCATGACCGCCTATAAGCTGAACGTAAATGGCGGCAGCGAGATTGCCCGCTATAGCGTATCGCTTAATTATTTAACGCAGGATGGTATGTTTAAAACAGCATCAGATGTACCCTACAATACCAATGCAAACCTTAACCGGTACACCATCAACTCGGATGTAACCGTTAACGTAACCAAAAAATTTGTGGTAGACCTGCAACTGTTTGGCCGTATACAAGCGCAAACACAACCGGGATCGGGCTACCAAAATATCCTGAACGCGCTGTATAGCACGCCAAACAATGCTTACCCGGTACGCAACCCCGATGGCTCGTTTGCAGGTACAACCAATTACAACAACAACCTTTTGGCCCAAACCGAATACTCGGGCTACCAGCGCACCAACAGTAATGATGTATTGGCCAACCTGGACCTTAATTACGATATGAGCAGCGTTACCAAAGGCCTAAGCGGCAAAGTAATGGGCAACCTGGCCTTATCGTCGCAAAGTTTAACTAACAGGTCCTTACAAAACAATGCCTTCCTCATAAAAGCAGATGGCACCTATGCGGGGATTGGTTCGCCCATATCGCAGGGGAATAGCTTCAGCAGTGTATCAAGCGCCCGCTATTTTTATGGCCAGGTTGCTTTAAATTACGACCGCACCTTTGGCAAGCACAATTTTACCGGCAAGGTGATGTACGATACCCGGTCGATGAATTTAAACTTCGATTTAACGGCCACTACTACCAACGAAGCCTTAAAAGCGGGCTACAATTACGATGGCAAATACTTTATAGAAGGTGCTGTAAACCGCAGTGGTTACAGCAGGTATGCTCCGGGCAGGCAGTTTGGCGTATTTTACGCAGGCGGGCTGGGCTGGCAAATGGCCAAAGAAGATTTTATAAAGGATAACCTGAGCTTTATTACCTCGTGGAAATGGCGCGCCACTTACGGCCGCACCGGCAACGGCAATGTAGATAACTATGGTTACTACAACTTTATACAAACCTATGGGTCGCCAAACGGCTACCAATACAGCACCGGTACCAGCCGCGGTAATGTGCAGGGTATTTTTGCAAACACATTGGCCAACCCCTTGATAAGCTGGGAGAAAGCCGATAAGATAGATATTGGCGCCGATATAGCCCTTTTCAGCAATCACTTAAGCATTACTGCCGATTACTACCACGACCGCTATAAAGACCTGCTGCAAATACGCGGCCGCAGTATACAGTTGTTGGGTGCCCCCTATTCATACGAGAATATTGGCGTGGTGCTTAACACCGGTCAGGAACTTACTTTAACCTATCAAAACAACGTAAATAACTTTAATTATTTTATATCGGGTAATGTATCAAGGCAAAAATCCATCAACGTATTTAGCGATGAAACGCCAACACCATACCCATGGCTTCGCCGCACCGGCCAACCAACCGGCGCACTGTGGGGCTACCAGGCCTTAGGTTTCTTTAGCAATGCACAGGAAGCTGCCGCCAGCCCAACCACAACCGGTTACACAGCGCAAGCGGGCGACGTAAAATATGCCGACCTGAATAACGATAACATTATCAACCAGTTTGATATAACCAAAATTGGCAACAGTAAAGCGCTGATATTCTACGGTGCTTCATTAGGCTTTAATTACAAAGGTTTTGGGCTGAGCATGATCATACAAGGGGTAGAGAACAGGCAGTTTATTTTTGATAACTCGATGGTGAACGGCTTTGCAGGCATCGGCTTCCTGGGCCTCACTTCGGCCGGGCAAGCTTATGATAATATTACCGGCAGGTGGACGCCGGAAACCGCTGCAACGGCAACATCACCGCGTTTAACAACAGGCAACGCCAACAACACGGCATACAGCACCTTGTACGTGCGCAGCGGCGATTACATCAGGCTAAAAAATGCAGAAGTAAGCTATAACCTGCCATATAGCTGGATAAAGCGGTTAAAGTTAGCCGGCGTAAGGCTGTTTGCCAACGGCGAAAATTTGGTAACCTTTTACGGCTATAAAGGCATCGACCCGGAGGTTAGCAACGGGGCATACCCTATACAAAGGGTTGTGAACGCAGGTTTTACCGTTAAGCTTTAATTTTTGGCCATCATAAAAAATACGATCATGAAAAATCATAAAAATATTATAGCAGTGCTGGTACTGATAATGGCAATTGCCGGCTGCAAAAAATACGAGCAGTTCCCGGTTGATAAGGTAGGGATTGATAAAATTTTTGATAGCAGGGATTCGGCAGGTGTAAACGCGCAACATTACCTGTACGGCATCTACTCTATTATGAAGAATGGCCACAACAGGGTAGGGGGCGATTATTTGGATGCTGCGGGCGATGATGCTATATCATCAGGTTCGGGCCCCAGCAATCTATCGACCATTTTAGCAACGGCATCTTACAACTCCTATACCATCCCGGGCGACGAAAGCTTATGGGGCACGTACTACGGGGGCATTCGCCAGGCAAACGAATTTGTAAACCACATTGATGTGGTGCCGGTGATGGCTAAATACCATGGCATCTCTCAAAAATATATATGGAAAAGCGAAGCGAGGTTTTTAAGGGCTTACTTTTATTTCGAACTGATAAAACGCTACGGTGGCGTGCCGCTTATTGGCAATAAGGTATTCACCATTACCGATGATGTATCCCTGCCGCGTAATACTTTCGACGAATGCGTAAAATACATTGTAAGCGAATGCGATGCCATAAAAGATTCGCTGTTGGTTTATCCCCTGGATGGCCCGGTAAGCAAAGAAGCCGATAGCCACCGCCCTACAAAAGGCTCGGCAATGGCATTAAAGGCCAAAGTGCTGCTGTATGCAGCAAGCCCTTTATTTAATGGCGGCAATATAGATGCAGCAAACCCTTTAACCGGTTACACCAGCGGCGATGCCAGCCGTTGGGCAGCAGCAGCAGCGGCCAGTAAGGCAGTTATGGATCTGGGCACTTACGCGCTGTTGGCCAATTATAAAGACATTTTTACAACCCAGTACAACTCCGAGATCATGTTCTTCCGCCAAAATGGCAACGGTACAGATATCGAAACCGCTAACGGGCCTGTAGGCTTTAGCGGTGCGGTAGGCAAAGGGCAAACTAGTCCAACACAACAATTGGTAGATGCCTACCCAATGAGCAACGGCCTGCCCATTACCGATGCTGCATCCGGCTACGATGTGAACAACCCATACAATAACCGCGACCCAAGGCTCGCCTACAACATTCTCTACAACGGCGCTCAGTGGTTAAATGCACCTATCCAAACTTTCGAAGGTGGCCAAAGCAAGCCAAACGGTACCCTGCAGCAAACCAAAACCGGGTATTATATGCGCAAGTTTATGGGCAATTTCGAAACCGCAAGCGCCTACAGTTCGCACAGTACCGACTGGGTCATCCTGCGCTATGCGGATGTTGTTTTAGGCTTCGCCGAAGCACAAAACGAGGCGGTGGGAGCCACTCCCGAAGTTTATGCGGCTGTTAAGAGCATACGCCAGCGTGCAGGCATTGAGGCAGGAGTGGGGGGTACTTATGGCATTAAAGCCGGCATGACCAAGGATGAGATGCGCACCGTGATACAAAATGAAAGGCGCGCTGAGTTTGCTTTTGAGGAGAGCCGCTACTGGGATATACGCCGCTGGAAAGTTGCCGAAACCGTAATGAACCAGCCCCGCACCGGCATCAGCATTGTAAAAGTAGGCCCAAGCTTAACTTATAACCCGGTAAATGTACTTACAACAAAGTTTGTAGCCCCAAAAATGTACTTGTACCCGGTGCCTTATGATGAGGTGCAGAAGAACCCGAATATGAAACAAAACCCCGGATGGTAATACCTGAAAGAATCAATTAAACCCAATTAATTAAGCAGTTATGAGAAAAATAATACTTTTCTTTCCAATTATACTAATATTGCTTCCGGCGGCTTTGTATGCTCAAAATACAACCATTAGCGGCAAGGTGCGAGATATATCGGGTGCGTTGCCCGGCGTATCCGTAGTGGAGAAAGGGGTGCCAACCAATGGCGTTACCACCGATGTAAACGGCCGCTTTAGGCTTACATTGAGGGGCCAAAGCAATGTATTGGTAGTGCGCTTTATTGGGTACATTGCCCAGGAAGTAAAAGTACAGGATGGGCAGGCGCTGGACCTGATCATGCAAACCAGCACCAACGGGCTTGATGAAGTATCGGTTGTTGCCTATGGCACCCGTAAACGTATCACCAGCACCGGTGCTGTAAGTTCTATATCGGCGGGCGAAATCCGTACGGTGCCAACGGCCAATGTGCAAAATGCCTTAACCGGTAAATTGCCGGGGTTCTTTTCGCAGCAGGGATCGGGCCAGCCCGGTAAAGATGCATCAGATTTTTACATCCGTGGCGTAAGCTCGCTAAACGCTGATGGTAATAAGCCACTCATCATTGTTGATGATATTGAGTACAATTACGACCAGCTACAACAAATAAACGTAAACGAAATTGAAAGTATCTCTATCCTGAAGGATGCCTCTACAACGGCCATCTACGGTATAAAGGGTGCCAACGGCGTATTGGTGGTAACCACCCGCCGCGGTAAAGGCGGCGCCCCCAAAATAAACTTAAGGGCCGAGGGCGGTATGGCCCAGCCAACAAAAACACCAACGTTTTTAAACTCGTACGATGCTGCCGTGCTGATAGAGGAAGCGCGTAAGAACGATGGCCTGCAGCCGGTATTTACTGCTGCCGACCTGGAGCATTTTAAAACCGGAGACGACCCTTATGGCCACCCCGACGTGAACTGGTACGAGAAGATATTTAAGAAACAAAGCTACCAGGCCAATACCAACCTGGATATATCGGGCGGTACCAATGCGCTGAAATATTTTGTATCGGGCGGTGCCTTAAACCAAAACGGTTTGGTGCGCGATTTTGCTGACCCGCAAGCCATGGTGAATACCAACTATTATTTCCGCAGGTACAACTTCCGCTCTAACTTAGATTTAAGGGTTAGCAAAAATTTAGACCTGCGCCTGGATGTAACCACCCGCTTTAGCGACCTTAACCAGCCTTATAACCAAAATGCTGTAGGCGAGGTGTATAATTTTGCAAAAGAAACGCCTTTTACAGCGCCATACTTAAACCCTAACGGAAGCTATAGCTACGCCTACTCGCAATTTAACCCCGATCACCTGCCTACCTTAAATGCAAGGTTGGCAACAGGCGGTTACCAGCACTCGCGCCGTACCGATTTTAACTTCCTGTTTGGCGCTACCCAAAAACTTGATGCTATAACCAATGGCTTATCCTTAACCGGCCGTATAGCTTATTCCAGCGTAGAGCAGTTTACAAAGCAAATATTTAACGAAGGTATCCCGGCCTATCATTACGACCCGGTAACCAATTCATACGCGCTGCGCCCGGGTGCTACCTATGTATACCAAAATTATGGTTTAACGGGCAACACCGATATAAACACCAATAACTATAACCTGCAGGTGTATTTAAATTACGACCGCACGTTTAGCAATACGCACCATTTTTCGGCACTGGCGTTGTTCAACCAAACATCAAATACACTTTTCGCTGCACCCCTACTAAGTGGCAACCTGGTGGGTGTCCCGCAAAAATTCAGGGGCGTATCGGGCAAGGTAGGGTATGATTACAAACAAAAATACCTGATAGATTTTAACGTTGCCTATAACGGTACCGACCGTTTTGCTGCCGATCACCGCTATGGTATATTCCCGGCCGTAAGTATTGGTTATAACCTGGTTAAGGAGGGGTTCTTTGCAAAAGCACTGCCTGTATTCAGCTTGTTTAAACTACGCGCAAGTTACGGTATGGTGGGTTCTGATGCTGCACCGGGTAACCGTTACGTGTACGACCAGGTTTACAACAATGGCGGCGGGTACAATTTTGGGCAATCGCAACAAAACTATGTAACCATATACGAAGGTTCGTTGGGTAACCCATTGGTAGTTTGGGAACGAGCTAAAAAGCTGGACATTGGTTTGGATATGAACTTCCTGAACGATAAGGTTTCGGTAACGGTAGATTATTTCCACGATGTACGCGAAAAGCAACTCATCACACCGGGCAGCGTGCCGTTGGTGATTGGGGTAGACCTGCCAGCGGTAAATATTGGCCGCACCCAAAACCAGGGCTTCGACGGCTCGGTAAGTTACCATGGCAATGCAGGCAAAGTACAATACAACGCCGGGCTGGTATTCTCTTACGCAAAAAATAAGGTGTTGTTTAAAGACGAGGCCGCGCCTGCCTATCCATGGCTGGCACAAACAGGCTACTCAATTGGCCAGCAATATGGTTTCCACTCGTTGGGATACTACACTGCCGATGACATTGCTGGCATCGATGCTTATAAAGCCGCCCACAATGGTTCAAATGCCGGTAACCCGGTTGCCGTACCCGATAACGGTATCCCCTTACAACCCGGCGACCTTAAATACCAGGATTTGAACGGCGATGGCATCATCAACGTATTTGATAAACGCGCCATTGGTAACCCTAACCTGCCAAACACCATTTTGGGTTTATCGCTGCAGGCGGTTTACAAAGGCTTTAGCGTAAGCGTGCTGTTCCAGGGTTCGTTCAACTACAGCTTTGCGGTGCTGGGTACGGGTATCGAACCGTTCCAGAGCCAGTTCCAGCCCATCCACCAGGAGCGCTGGACGCCGGCAACCGCAACTACAGCGAACTTCCCGCGTTTGGGCCAAAACCCAACATCAGTAAACAGCCCTACCGCTTACTTCAGCGATTATTGGCTGGTTGATGCTTACTACATCCGTTTAAAAACAGTCGACATCGGGTACCAGCTGCCAACCAAGCTGCTGCCGTTTAAAATAAACAACGCACGTATTTACATGAGTGCGTACAACCTGTTCACCTGGGATAACTACAACAAGTACCAGCAGGATCCGGAGATATCAACCAACACCGCCGGCGATGCCTACATCAACCAGCGTGTAGTGAACCTTGGGATACAATTAGGATTTTAAATTTGATTGAAATTTAGACCAAGGGGGGTAGCGCCAATTTCGGCGTTAGCCCCTCTTGTTTTACAAGATTTTTCCGGCCGTTGAAAAACGTGATTTTTTTCGCCATTTTTCCAAAGAAAAGCACAGATTTTTAAAGAAAAACACCGAAAAATCAACGGTAAATTGCGCCTTTTTGCACATAGTACAGCACAGTAATTTGCCCGGCATTGTATACATTAGCACCATGTTCCCAACCATCGGCGACCTAATTTACCACCTCTTCCACGTCAGGTTTTCGTTCCCTATCCAAACGCTCGGGTTGTTCATTGTGCTCTCTTTTTTGCTTGCTTATGTAGTCTTTACTTCAGAATTTAAGCGGTACGAGGCAAATGGAAAAATACATGCATTTAAACGTAAAGTGCTGATAGGCAAGCTCGCCAGTGTGCTTGATGTTGCCGTTAATTTTATCCTGGGCTTTGCTTTCGGCTTTAAAGTTCTCGGCGCTGCATTCAACTATAGCAAGTTTCAAACCGACCCGAGAGAGTACTTATTGTCCTTACAGGGCAACCTCGCCATGGGTATATTGGTCGGCCTCGGTTTTGCCCTATGGATATACCTCGACCGTAAGCAGCAAACCCTCCCCCAACCAAGGGTAGTAGAGGAAACCCGCCACCCTTATCAGCTAATGGGGCTTATCGTTTTCAGTGTGGGTTTCTTTGGTTTTATAGGAGCCAAACTATTTGATACTGTGGAACATATCGACAAGTTTTGGCAAGACCCGTGGGGCGTGCTATTCTCTGTGAATGGTTTTGCCTACTATGGCGGGCTGATATTTGGCGCGCTCACTTACCTATATATTGGCTACCGTCATAGCATGAAACAAGTGCATTTGGCAGATATTGGCTCGCCCGGTATGATGCTGGCCTACGGTATCGGCCGTATAGGTTGCCAGCTGTCCGGCGATGGCGACTGGGGGATCATCAACAGGCATCCTAAGCCAAACTGGCTCGGCTGGCTACCAGATTGGGCATGGGGCTTTAAATACCCGCATAATTCTATCAACGCAGGGATAAGCATCCCGGGCTGCAGCGGCAATTATTGCAGCCAGTTGCCAATAGGCGTGTATCCCACCCCACTTTATGAAATAGTGCTGTGTATCAGCATGTTTTGGTTGATGTGGGCATTCCGCAAAAAGATAAAAATACCGGGGTTGATGTTCTCCATCTATCTTATTTTAAACGGTGGCGAAAGGTTTTTAATAGAACATATCCGGATGAATTTTTATTACAAGTTTTTAGGGTTTACTTTTACACAGGCAGAACTGATAGGTGCGCTAATGCTATTAGGCGGATTGGCTGGGTTAACCATCATCGTTTACAAGCATTACCTATTGCCCCACCAGTCTGCACAAACCAATTCCCCCTCATGAAAGCGCTTTCATTATTATACCTATTTATTTGCTGCACAGCATGTTACAGCATTGCACAAACCAAGCCAGTAAACCTTACCGACATTAAATTCACTGTAACACAAGCGCCGGAGTGGTCGGCTTTGCTAAAACGGGATAAAGGTTGGTTTGGCGGAGATGGCATTTACACCATACCCCTAAATGGTGCGGAAGGCAAATATGCCGCAGGGAAGGATAAGATATTGTTCATCTTTAGCGACAGCATGATTGGCGAGATAAAGAACAATACAATGGCGCCGGGGTATAAAATGATCCATAATTCGGTAGCTATACTTGATGGAAATAAGCCGGTGGCTGATAAGATGAAATTTTATTGGGATGCCGATGCCAATGGCAATGCGGAACCCATCTTCGTCCCCAAAACGCCAAAAACAGACAGCGCTGATTATTACTGGCTTGGCGATGGCTTTGTAAATCAGGCTAATAGGGCTACGTACATCTTTGGATACAGAGTGCGTAATGTTGGTAGCGGGCCGTTTGGTTTCAGAGAGGTGGGTAATACGCTCATTAAAATTCCGGTCGGCAGCAAACCGCCATACAATGATCTCAAACAAATGGACACCCCCCTTTATTTGACAGACGGTAAGGACGACATTGGTTCTTTTGGCGCAGGAGTTTACGTAAATACCAAAGCCGCCGGGGCACCCAAACCCGACGGTTATATTTATACTTACGGCGTGCGCGGCATGGTGAAAAACCTATTGGTTGCCCGCGTTCAACCCAAAGATTTTGAAAATTTTAGCAAATGGACGTATTGGGATGGCAATGCCTGGGTAAGTGATATAAACAAAGCGGCTAATGTAACCGACGGCGTATCTAACGAGTTAAGTGTATCTACCCTTCCCGATGGGCGTTACGCACTTGTTTTTCAGCAGGGTGGCATGAGTACCACGGTGGGAATGCGTATTGGTGCAAGCCCGGCTGGCCCGTTTGGCCCGGTTATTAAGCTATGGGACAGTAAAGCTGACCTGGTGGAAAAAACCTTCGTAGTATATAATGCCAAAGCGCACCCAAGTTTGTCAAAACCAGGTGAGTTGATCATTAGCTATAATATCAATTCCCTCGAATTTATAAAAGACCTTAATGTACATCCAAACCTGTACCGGCCAAGATTTATCAGGGTAAAATTCCAATAGTATCATAAACAGATTGCAAGTAGGGTAACATAGTTTAACCCTGTTTCCGATAATTTCATAGATAATTTGGTACTTTAAAAATAATACATATTTTAGCTAAATCAATTTAGCTTTTGCCATCAATTAAATAGATTATTATGAAGAAGGTCTTAATGTTTGCCATGGTTGTGGTTATGTGCAGCTTCCAAAGTAAAAAGTCCGTTAAAGTTGTGTTTTTCGGCGATTCTATAACGGAATACGGCGTACGCCCAGATGGGTATATCACCCTTTTTCAGCAAAAACTAAAGGATAATAATAAAGCTGGTGATTATGAGGCAGCCGGTGCCGGCATAGGCGGCAATAAGATATATGACCTTTACCTACGTTACGAGGATGATGTACTCGCTAAAAACCCCGATGTGGTGGTGATATGGGTGGGGGTAAATGATGTTTGGCATAAACGCCTCTTTGGTACCGGTACCGATTGGGATAAGTTTGGCAAGTTTTACACCGCGCTCATCAAAAAATTCCAGGCTAAGGGCATTAAAGTCACAATTTGTACACCCGCTTCTGTTGGCGAAAAAACCGATTTCAGCAACGAACTGGATGGTGACCTGAACAAATATTCGCAAATCATCCGCGACCTTGCTGCGCAAAACAACTGCGGGCTGATAGATTTTCGTAAGATATTCCACGAATACGGTTTGAAAAATAACCCGCAGAACCTGGATAAGGGAATTCTTACCGGCGATGGTGTGCACCTGAATGCGGAGGGCAACAAACAAGTGGCCGATATTATGTATCAGGCATTGGTTAAATAAGGTTTTGGTCCTGGTTTATATTTGGTTTAAAGGGGGCGGTGACGCCTCCTTTTTTTAACAAAACTGGCTGATAATTTACCTCAGCCGCTAATTGCACCCACAAATGAAGAAAATGCTGCCTACCTGCGCTGCTTTGGCCTTATCTGTTAACATACTTTTGGCACAAGCTCCCAACCTGGTTAAATATGTAAACACCCGGCAGGGTACCAATACCAAATACGAATTTTCGTACGGCAATACTTATCCGGCAACATCTTTACCCTTTGGCATGAATACCTGGACACCCCAAACCGGCAAAAATGGCGACGGCTGGAAATACCAGTATTTTGAAAAAAAAATCCGCGGCTTTCAGCAATCGCACCAATGCAGCAGCTGGGTGAACGATTATGCTGTTTTTTCGTTAATGCCCGTAACCGGCGACTTGGTGGTGAACGAAGATCAACGCGCCGCAGCCTTCAGTCACGATAATGAAATTGCACAACCCAGTTACTACAAAGTTAAGCTGGATAACAACACCAGCGCCGAGATGACGCCCACCGAACGTGGTGCACACCTCCGTTTTACGTTCCCTAAAGACGCAGGCTCGTATTTGGTACTGGATGGCTACACCAAAATGAGCATGGTAAATATAGACCCAAAAACAAGGACGATAACAGGCTATGTAAACAATTGCCGTTGGGCACCAAAGGAGTTTAAGAACTATTTCATCATTACGTTTGATAAACCGTTTACCGCTTTTGGTACCTGGGAGAATAAAAAGAATACCATAAAAGCTAATAACAATTCCGCCGAAGGCGATGGCATTGGCGCTTACATTAAATTTAAGGATGGAGAAACCGTGCAGGTAAAAGTGGCCTCATCTTACATCAGCCAAGATCAGGCTGCACTAACTTTACACACAGAATTGGGCAGTTATAAATCATTTAACGATACCCGTAAAGCTGCTGATAAGGTTTGGAACACCCTGCTTGGCCGCATGGCAGTAGAGGGCGGCACCGAAGAAGAAAAGGCAACATTTTATTCTTGCATGTACCACGCCAACTTGTTTTCGCACCAGTTTTTTGAATACGGTAAGGATGGCAAACCCTATTATTACAGCCCTTATGATGGCAAGATACATGATGGGTATATGTATACTGACAACGGTTTTTGGGATACATTCCGCGCCCAATTTCCGCTGAATACTATTCTGCATCAAAAAATGGAAGGGCAATTGGTGCAGGCACTTTTAGATGCTGAAAAACAATGCGGCTGGCTGCCAGCCTGGTCATTCCCGGCAGAAACAGGCGGCATGCTGGGTAACCACTCCATATCGTTATTAGCAGATGCCTGGATGAAGGGTATCCATTCCTTCGACCCAAAGCAAGCTTTAGAGGCATATTACCACGAGGCAACGAACAAAGGTCCGTGGGGCAGCGCTAACGGCCGCCCCGGTTGGAAAGAATATTTCACCAATGGTTATGTGCCTTACTCTAAACAAACCGAAGGCTCCACCGCCTGGACGTTGGAGTTTGCTTACGATGATTTTTGCGCCTACCAACTGGCAAAGGCTACAGGTAATAAGTACTACGAGGACGTTTTTGCCCGGCAGATGTATAACTATAAAAACCTGTTCGACCCGAAAACGCGCTTTATGCGTGCCAGGGATACAAAAGGTAACTGGATAGAACCCTTCGACCCCTTGGATTGGGGTGGCCCTTACACCGAGGGCAATGCCTGGCATTGGACCTGGTCGGTTTTTCATGATACGCAAGGGCTGATCAATTTAATGGACGGCGATAAAAATTTTACCGCAAAAATGGATTCAGTGTTTACCGAACCCGGCACCATTAAAGTGGGCGGCTACGGCCAGGTTATCCACGAGATGACGGAAATGGCCGAATTTAAAATGGGGCAGTTTGCGCAAGGGAACGAACCTATGCACCACATGCTGTATTTGTACAATTACGCCGGGCAGCCATGGAAAGCCCAGCGGCGCCTGCGCGACGTGATGGATAAAATGTACAACGCTACAGAAAACGGTTACCCAGGTGATGAAGACGAAGGGCAGATGTCGTCGTGGTTTGTGCTGAGCGCAGCAGGTTTTTATAGCGTTTGCCCGGGTACAGATCAATACGTTTTCGGTAGCCCGCTATTTAAAAAAATGACTATTGCGCTGGAGAATGGCAATAAATTCATCGTCGATGCCAATAACAACAGCAAAACCAATGTGTATATCCAATCGGCAACCCTGAATGGCAAGCCCTATACCCACAATTTTATAACGCAGGCCGATATTATGAATGGTGGTGTACTGCACCTCGAAATGGGGGATAAGCCGAATTTAACAAGGGGCCTTGCTGTGGGAGACAAGCCGTTTTCGTTATCGAAAGCAACTCAGCCATAGGAGCTAATACATGGTCTCCGTAGTAAAAGTTGATGCGGTTTTGGTACTTGCAAACATTTGAGTTAATTTACAGTACCAATATAACCCAATTAAAACTTTCAACGGATGGACGCTAAACCCAAGTTTACCGAACGGAAATACCTTTTAGTGCTGTTATTTGTAACCTCCCTTTTTTTGATGTGGGGCATATCGATGACCTTGGGGGATGTACTAAACCGGCATTTTCAAAACGTGCTGCATGTAACTAAGGCCCGGTCGGCTTATGTGCAGTTTTCCATCTTCGGTGCCTATTTTGTTATGGGAATACCCGCGGGGCTTTTCATGAAGCGGTTCGGCTATAAAAACGGTGTACTGCTTGGGTTGTTACTGTATTCGGCCGGGGCATTTTTGTTTATACCAGCGGCAGACGCACAATCTTTTACATTTTTTAGGGTAGCCTTATTCATCCTCGCATGCGGTATGGCAACGCTGGAGGCGGTTGCGCACCCCTTTGTAGCGTCCCTGGGCGATCAGCGTACCAGCGATCAGCGTATAAATTTTGCGCAGGCATTTAACGGCGTTGGGGGCATCATTGGCCCCATTATTGGCAGTTCGGTTATTTTTGCTGGTGAGCAGGATCTTGTATCGGTAAAACACCTTTACATTGTTATCGGGGCAGTTATAGCCGCAATTGCCATTACTTTTGCCTTTGTAAAAGTGCCGCCACTTACCGATCCGCACGCCGTGGCTATTGATTCTTATTCCACCGTAGAAGTGGCGCATGCCGATAAAAAATTATTCCAGCATAAGCATTTTGTTTTTGCAGTGATTGCGCAGCTTTTTAATGTTGCGGCACAGGGCGGTACATGGGCGTTCTTTATCAATTACGGGCACGAGGTGATGCATTTTAGCGATGCTACGGCCAGCAATTTTTTCTCGTTGAGTATGGTGATGATGATGATCGGCCGATTCGCAGGCACATACCTGATGCGTTTTATTGCACCCAATAAGTTATTAGCGGCGTTTGCGCTGGGTAATATTCTAATGTGCGTTATTGTGGCGCAGGGTTTTGGCTGGGTATCATTTGTGGCGCTGTTATTCATCAATTTCTTCTTCAGCATTATGTTCCCTACCATATTTAGCCTGGGGTTGAAAAATATGGGGAAACAAACCCAGCAAGCTTCCTCGTTTATTGTGATGGGCGTTGTTGGGGGTGGTTTATTCCCGTTGGTAATGGGCTTAATTGCAAACCATAGTGTAGCACAAGCTTACTACCTGCCTATAATTTGCTATGTGGTTATCTTCCTTTTTGGTTTTAATTATCGGCGCTTAAATAAAAACCCTGTTTAAGGATAATTTTATGCCAAAATAATATTAGGACACTTCGGTTTTATTGGAAATCTTTACAATAAATCGATTTATCAGTTAATTCTGCCTATCCTTGTTTGTGATATTATTTTATATTTGGATTCATTAATGTAGCACGTGAAAAAACTCTCTATAGTTGATATTGCCAACCACTTAAACGTTTCTAAAACCACTATATCCTTTATCCTTAATGGCCGTGCCCAGGAGAAGAGAATTGGTAAAGAACTGGTGGAGCGCGTACAAAAATTTGTAGACGAAGTGGGTTATAAACCTAATTCGCTTGCCAAGAGTTTGCGAACAGGCAAATCAAATATTATTGGGCTAATGGTGGAAGATATTTCCAACCCGTTCTTCGCAGCTATTGCACGCCTGATAGAAGATCGCGCCTATAAAAACGGCTACAAAATTATCTATTGCAGTACTGATAACGATACAGCCAAAACCAAGGAACTTATTAATATGTTTCGCGACAGGCACGTAGATGGGTACATCATTGCACCGCCCGAAGGTATCGAAGATGATATTAGTTCGCTGATAAAAGAGGGAATGCCCGTGGTGCTTTTTGACAGACACCTGCCCAAGGTAAGTACGGATTATGTGGAGATTGATAACCTTTTTAGTACTTATAACGCTACTATGCACTTGGTGCAACAAGGGTATAAAAACATAGCATACATAACCTTTGCATCGCACCAAACACAAATGCAATCACGGTTGCAGGGGTATAAAGATGCGTTGAAGGAAAGCGGTTTAAAAGCCAACATCCAGGAGATCGTTTTTAATCAGGATGAGGAACAAATAATGGGGCCAATTAGCGCGTTCCTCAAAAAGAACAAACACCTCGACGCTGTGTTTTTCGGCACCAACCATGTTGGCACCTGTGGGTTAAAAGTGATTAATAATCTTGGCCTTAAGGTACCATCAGACCTAGCCCTGGTCTCTTTTGACGATTACGATGTGTTTAAGCTTTTCTCGCCACCGGTTAGCGCTATTGCCCAGCCGATTGAAGCCATAGCCGATAGTGTAATAACGGTGCTGTTGAACAAACTAAATACCTCATCACAGCATATCAGCTCCCAGTCCATCATCCTCAAGACTGATTTTAATATCAGGGGATCCTCAAAAAAGGTCGAAAACGCCCTGATGGACGCTAAGTAGTTATAAGCTTTTTAGTGGAAGTAACATACACTTTCCCGCGCCACTCCCCAATCGTTCTATAACGTGGATAAAGGCTGTAAGCGATCATTTAATTTGTACGGTAACAACCTGCTATGAGTTTTGCGGGCGGGCCTGCATAATTAGCGGCAAACGTACCAGCCATTCCAAATGTAAAAAAGCCCCTCTTTCAAGGGGCTTTCTGCAAATGTAGC
>NZ_CAMLOV010000124.1 GCF_946481715.1 uncultured Mucilaginibacter sp.
CTTGCGTTTTTAGACGATTTTTTCGGTGTTTTTCTTTGTTTTTCTGTGGTTTCCGGAGGCGAATTCCAATTCATTTCAGTTTTTCTTTACAATGGAGATTATTGGGGTTTTTGCCGCCGTAAACCAGCAAACGCCGCTGCGCGGATTTTACCTTTTGCCAATGCAATGCTACAAACGCAGCGCTATCCTGATGGCTTCCTCTACCGGGCTGAACGACCCCGCCCCCTCAATGTTAAAATCGCCGGCTGGCAATAGCGGCGGCTGTGCCATAAACTTTGGCACCAGCCCGCAATGCCGTTGTGCAGCATGAACAAGGAACGGATGACAGAGATACACGGTACCGGCTTGCCCGGTGGCCAACACTTCATTCCGCACGGGCAAGCCGGGCAGTTTTGCGGCCAGCTCCATAAACGACAAGCCGGCTTCGCCTTCCGGTTGTAACAGCCTGGCAACATCGAGGTGCGAGCCTTTGCGGATCTTTGTAGGCGCATCCTGCTCCCCCACATCCGAAAACAGGAAGAGCATCAGCAGCCCACGGCCTTTGGAGCGTACATTAATACGCGCGGCGAAATAGTCGTTTGGATCGGCCCCGGCAAAGCTGGCATCTACATGCCAGCCCGTATCGCCTGAATCTACCGCCGACGGGAAGCGGACCGGAAAAGCACCCATGCTGGTACAGGGTATCCATTTGCCTTTGCCAACCAATTGATTGAACGCGGTATGAAGGATAGGCGTATTGGCAGCACGGACGAAGGGCGGTTGGGTGTACATCCCCAGCCAGACAACCGGGCGCACCCAGGTGCTTGGGTCGCCGGCATTGCCCGGAAGGTCTTGCCAAAGGATATCCCTTGCTTCGGCGGCATCAGCAGCAGAAAAGGCATTATCGATGCGGACAAACCCATCGGTAATAAATGATTGTATTTGTTGTGAATTTAAGCTATCGTGCATAATATTTAATATAAAAGTTTAAACAATAAACAGCCCATGCCCCACTCCGGGGACAATGGCATATACCATTAAAAATTTATATTATAACATTACAGCCATTCTCATACGGCAAAGATATAAAACACGCCTTAACGAGAGTACGGTGGTTGGAGAAATTTCACAAAGGCGCCGGACCGGCGAATATCGGCACAGAGTTGCTACCGCAAAATTTACAGCCGCGTGCATACTGCGGCTGGCTTACCTGTATTGATGCCCATTGTTTACCCGATTGATAATGGGTATTACCTCGCGCATCCCGGCCCATTCGTAGTGGGGTTAACGATTGAGGTGCCATTGCCTAAGAGCGTACTAAACACACCTTGAAAATCAAATGGCTTGCCAAACAATCCGGAAGTTGGAACAACGGTTATTCAATACGGCCAATTAATAATCCAATTTTCCTTAAACCGTATTCATATCAAATGGAAGTTTCCTTATCCTTTTACCGGTAAGATCATAAATGGCATCTGTAAGAGCCGGCGCAAAAGGGGGCAAACCTGGCTCACCAACGCCACCGGCATCTGCAGTATTATCCATAATATGTACTTCAACAGCCGGCATATCGGTTATTCGCGGCATTAAATAATCATAAAAATTATGCTGCTCTACCAAGCCATTTTTAAAGGTAATTTGGTGTATTGTTGCGGCACCAATCGCCATTACTATAGATCCCTCCACTTGTGCCCTAATAATGTCCGGGTTAACATACCAGCCGCAGTCCATTACAGCCCAAACCTGGTCAATCTTCACTTTACCATCGGTATGCCTGGATACTTTTACTATTTGCCCAACAGTAGTACCAAAGCATTCGGTAATAGCCACGCCAAAGCCCTGGTTCTTTTTCCTGTTCTTCCAGCCGGATACTTCTTCCATTTTAGTGATCAAGGCCTGGCAACGCTCCTCTTTAAGGTACTTTCTTCTAAAATCAAGCTGATCCTGCCCGGCAAGAGCGGCCATCTCGTTGATGAAACTTTCGTAGGCGAAGCCATTGGTAGATGCATAAACCGATCGCCACCACATGTTTGGCAGAGGCATCTCATACGGGACATCCGAAAAACTGATATTCTTAATGCTGCCAAAGTAGGGCGCCAAAAATCCTTCGGTAGTACTCCCGTTGGCTTTACCCCTAGCCGGGTTGCCCCAATGGCCGATATTCTGCCCGGCCATTTTAAACTTTAAAGCAGTAATTTCATTATTATCAACCGATCCCTCACCGCGGTAAGAAATCCCGGCACGGTAAGGCCCCTGCGTTAAATCGTCCTCCCTTGTCCATATTACCTGCACAGGCCCGCCTAATTCTTTGGAAATGGCTACTGCTTCCTGGGTATAGTCTAAATATGCCTTGCGCCCAAACCCGCCGCCTAAAAAGGTCATGTTAACAAACACTTTTTCTCTTGGGATTTTAAATTTATCGCTGAGATCGCCCTGCACCCAGTCGGGAGCCTGTATCGGGCCCCAAATTTCTATTTTATCGTTTTGGTAATGTGCGGTACAATTCAGTGGCTCCATAGCAGCGTGCGACTGATAGGGCGTCTGATAAATTACATCGATTTTTTTAATGGCTGCTTTTAAAATTTGATCCGGCTCGCCTTGTTTTTTAAAGGAAAGCCCTTCTTGTGTTTTAAGCAGCGTATCATGGGCTTTATAAACGTCTGCGGTGTTTACATGGTCAAATCCACTGTCGTCCCACTCAACGCGCAATGCTTTTCGTCCCTGCATGGCCGCCCAGGTACTATCAGCAACAACAACTACGCCGTCGCGGGTGGTACCAACCACCAACATTTGCACGGTAAATACTTTTTTAACACCCGGCACTTTCAACGTAGCAGAATCGTCGAAGCTTTTTAGTTTGCCCCGCAACCTTGGGTTTCTTTCTACTACAGCATAAAGCATCCCCGGCAGTTTTTTATCCAAACCAAAAATCGCTCGCCCATTGGTTTTCAGAGGCGTATCAAGCCGTTGAAGCGGCTTGCGAATTAACTTGTATGCCGAAACCGGTTTAAGTTTTACATCTTTAGGTGCGGTAAGCTTAGAAGCTGCCAACACCAGGTCGCCATAATTCAACTTTTTTCCGGTGGGCTTATGAACAACATGGCCCGATTCTGCATAACATTCGCTTGCCGGAACATTCCATTGGTTTGCTGCTGCGGTTATCAGCATTTCGCGGGCAGTAGCGCTCAATTTTAATAGTTTCTTGTAAGATCCTCTGATGGTTGAACTTCCGCCTGTGATCTGACTGCCGAATTTGGTAGGATGGCCCTGGGCGAACACTACGTTGATATCCTTCAGGTCGACCTCTAATTCCTCTGCTATGATCTGCGGCACCGACTGATAGGAGCCCTGCCCCATTTCCGCACGGTGATCGGTTAAACTTACTTTGCCACTGGTGTCTATGCGTATCCATGCATTAAAATCAAAAGCTGTCTCATCAGTAGCGTTTGCCGAAATTAATGCTTCCTTTTTGGCGTTTGCCGGCATGTAAAATCCCAGGCAAAGCGCGGTTCCGGCTACGCTTGTTACCCGCAGGAAATTCCTTCTCGATAATTCTTTACTTTCCATAATGGTTCTGTATCTGTTGAATTATTCTATTTTGCTTTGGCTGATGGGGCGTATGCTCCTTTCGTTATCCATAGTTTTACCTGTGCAACAAACGCTGGCCTGCTCATAGGCGGCAATGTGCGGCCTTCACCGGGATGCCAGGCCCAACCTACCAAATCATCGTTGGCCATATGGTCTATCAATTGGTCCTTTGTTCTTCCACCGTTTTGTTTAGGATCAAGGAGTTGTAAAGCCAGTTGGCGTGGTGTGCGGCCCTGGAACACCATGCGCATGTTAGCAGGAGGCAACCCCCATTTGGGGTTGCCGGGTGGCATGTGCAAACCGGCAGTGTTTTCTGCCTGATGGCAGTTACTGCACCGGGCAGCGTATATGCCTTTCCCATCAAGGCCACGTTTAACGTTCATGGTATGAATATGGCTGTCGTCCCCTTGTAACGGTGCGTCGCCCGCAGGATGGCAATTCATACAGCGTGCAGTGGTTAATACTTTATAAACAGCCATAAACGCTTTGGCAGAACCAATACTGTCTTTAGGTACAACCATAAAGCTGTTTCCTTTTTTTGCGGGCATCATCCGGAATGATAGCGTAATCATTCCTGTTAAAAGCACCACACCACATAAGATGATCAGCTTTTTCATGATTTAGCCCCTTCCGTTTGCATGGCCGCTGCTTTATGTATTGCTACCCTAATACGCAGGTAAGTGCCGCAGCGGCATATATTTCCTGCCATGGCATTATCAATGTCCTGATCTGTTGGATTGGGGTTTTGCCGCAATAGTACCGCAGCAGACATGAGTTGCCCGGATTGGCAATAGCCGCATTGCGGAACATTCATTTCGTTCCATGCCAGTTGTAAGGGATGATCATTGTTTAGCGAGAGCCCCTCTATGGTAACTAATTTCTGACCGGCTGCCCGGCTAACTTTTGTTACGCAGGAACGAACGGCCTCTCCGTTTAGATGAACGGTGCAGGCCCCGCATTGGGCGGCTCCGCATCCATACTTAGTTCCCGTTAATCCAAGTATATCTCTGATGGCCCATAGCAGCGGCATGTTTGGATCCGCATCGATGTGGTGATTTTGCCCGTTAACGTTAATATTTATCATAAGCAAGCATTTAGTGAATAAATGTAATAAAATTTAACAAGTCCCTCTTTAATTTACTGCGTCGGCATAGTAGCAGTTAGATAAATTTCTTAACTGGCCGTTAAATTAATTCAGCCTTCTATATTCGTTAGGCGTTACGCCTGTTTTTTGTTTAAACAGCCTGGTAAAGTGTTGCTGATACTTAAAACCTAACCCTGCGGCTATTTCATTGATGGATTTGCCTGGGTTGAATATCTTCTCCTTGGCTTCTTCTATCACCCTCGACTGGATGTAGTCTAACGCAGTTTGCCCTGTTTCTTTTTTGATCAGGTCGCCGAAATAGTTAGCAGATAAATGCATTTGATCGGCACAATATGCAACACTGGGTAACCCGTAAATTTTGGCCTTGTCCGACCTGAAATAATCGGTTAACAGGTTTTCAAAGCGAATTAATATATCCTTGTTCACATTATTGCGTGTAATAAACTGGCGGTCGTAAAAGCGCATACAGTAGTTCAAGAACAATTCGATGTTAGAAACTATCAGCGTTTTGCTATGCTTATCAATATTTTGTTCAATTTCTTCGGCAATCTTTTGCAAGCCATCTACAATAGTTTTCCTTTCTTTTTTAGAAAGGTGCAGCGCCTCGTTTACCTCATAGGAGAAGAACGAATATTCTTTGATCACTTTCGCCAAATGTGTTCCTTTGATGAGGTCGGGGTGAAACACCAAAGCATACCCCGACGGCTTTATGGCTACACCTTTGCTGTCGATGCCGTACACCTGGCCCGGAGAAACAAACACCAGCGTACCATCCTCATAATCGTAAGGCTGGCATCCGTAGGTGATGTCACCGCACTTGATGTTCTTTAAAAACACAGCATATATGCCCATGTAATGTTTAAAGCGCTGAATGGATGGTATTTGATTGAAATTAACAACACTAACTAAAGGGTGCTGCGTATCCGCCCCCACATAAGCGTTGTACTGCCCAACCGTATCAATTCTTGTTACTTGCTCCATAATTGCGTGTTTACAACACAAACTTAAATAACCATTTTGTTTTTAGTGGCGGCTGATAGCGTTATCAGTAAAAGTGGTAAATAAAACCGTAACCTGTATAAAGCTGTTGCACACATTAGTGCCGAAGTTTGCCTTATTAATAATTATAACGTTAAGGCATTGATAATCAATATGGATTCTTTAGACATTTTTGATAGGCTGAAAGCAGGCGAAGTTATTCGGTTGACGGATCCGGAGTTTAAGAAGATAGATGATACCGTGAGCCATACAATGAGGCTGTCGGCCAGGCTTAACGCCGCTACGGAAATTGGTGATGCACGCAAAATATTAGGTGAGATTATTGGGAAGGTAATAGATGACAGTACTACTGTTTTTGTTCCATTCTACACCAATTTTGGCAAGTTTATTACCATCGGCAAAAATGTATTTATCAATCATGCCTGCTCCTTTTTAGATTTAGGCGGGATCACTATTGAAGACAATGTGTTGATAGGCCCCAGGGTAAACCTTGTTACGGAAAACCACCCTGCCGACCCGGGCGAAAGGCGGTCATTAACAACCAAGCCTATTGTAATTAGGCGGAACGCCTGGATCGGCGCAAACGCTACAATTTTGCCCGGCGTAACCATAGGAGAGAATGCCATTGTGGCTGCGGGCGCAGTTGTATCCAAGGATGTACCGGCAAACAGTGTTGTGGGCGGGGTGCCTGCCAAATTTATCAAAGCAATAGATTAACGTTATGAAAATAAATTCAGCAATTAAAGTACTGTGCCTGCTCATGGCATTATTTGCCCTTGCTTGCACAAACAACAAAAACCAGGAAAAAATGACAACAGCAAACCAAGCGCATTTATTCCCTAAGGGAGATAAGTTACCCGCAGCTTACTTTACCGGCAATGCCTACTTAAAACCGTTGCTTGCCAAAGATGCCAATAACGATTTTATGATGGGTAGCGTTACTTTTGAGCCGGGCGCAAGAACCATCTGGCACACCCACCCAAGGGGGCAGGTACTAATTGTTACCGAAGGCGGGGGCTGGTACCAGGTAAAGGGCAAACCTGCACAGCCTATACACAAAGGGGATGTGATCAATGTTCCTGAGAATACCGAGCACTGGCACGGCGCATCTGTTAAAACCGAAATGGCACATATTGCAATAACCAACTATAAAGGCGATGTGAATGTGGTTTGGTTAAAACCAGTTACCCATGAGCAGTATGCAACCGTAAACAAACCATGAGCGTTAAAACTAAAAATAGTAACAGGTGGCTGCTTTGGCAGTTCCTTTTATGCCTTTTATTTATTCCTTACAAAATGACCGCACAAAATAAAACAGGGCCGGCCCTCAATGGCAAGGAGCAGGCAATAGTAAGCATAGCATCACTTACGGCCGTTGGAGACATGGGCAATTTGAAAACAGCGCTTAACGCCGGGCTTAACGCAGAACTCACCGTTAACGAGATAAAAGAGGTATTGGTGCACTTATATGCCTATTGCGGTTTCCCAAGAAGCTTAAATGGCATTACCTTATTCATGTCGGTTTTAGAGGAGCGAAAATCTAAAGGCATTACAGATACACAGGGTAAAGATTTTATTGGCCATGCTGATACTGACAATTATGAAAGGGGCCGCAAAACGCTCGAAACACTAAGCAAAACTCCACAAGTAAAGCCCGCACCGGGGTTTGGCGAATTTGCACCACGCATAGACGCTTTTTTGAAAGAGCATTTGTTTGCCGATATTTTTGAAAGCGATGTGCTCTCTTATCAGCAACGAGAACTGGTTACCATATCTGCCCTGGCAGCCATGACGGGTGTGGCATCACAATTGCAATTCCATGTTCAGGCGGGTATTAATACAGGCATAACTAAAGACCAGTTAACCGCCGTTTCGCTAATCATTAAAGAAGGCATTAATGAAGAGCAGGCCAATATTTTACGGAACGCTATCAAAAAAATCCATTGATAATATCCCCCCCGTGTCATGTGTCTTCGCCTAACTTTGAACATTTATTAGTGTCCACGCAGACGTGTCTGACTTACTAAATGAAGGAGTTTCTACTTTAGTTAATTTAAGCGTGGACGCTTAAATTTTTTGGCATCGGGGCGTGGACGCCCGGAAGGGCGGGCGATAATAATTTGTTTGCGTTACACTACGGAATCCGTAGTGTTCCGCATATGCCATGCTTAGCCCCTGCCGCAATCTGTAGGGCACTCCCACCCTTCAAAATAATTACTCGCCCACCACTCATCATTCGCTATTATTAAAAAAATTTCAGGTGATGTCCAATTCTGCAAACTCAATCGTCATTAGGTTTTATCAACAAAAATTAAGCTAATGGAAAAATTTATGTTCTTATTCAGAGGTAGCGAAGCCTACCAAGCAAACCAGTCGCCCGAAGCACTGCAAGCCCTTAAGCACAAAATGATGGAGTGGTTAGGCGGCCTTTCAGAAAAGGGGGCATATGTATCCAGCCAACAATTGCTACGCGAGGGCCGGCAGGTTGTAGGCAGGGAAAAAACGTTAACCGATGGCCCTTTTGGGGTTGATGAAGCTATTTTAGGGGGCAGTACCATTGTATTGGCGCACGATATGGATGAAGCTGTTGCCATTGCCAAAAGCTGCCCGATATTGGAGAGCAATGCAAATATAGAAATACGCCAAATGCTAAACGTTTAACACCCTCCAATAAATTATAACATGGGAAAAGTAATGGTTTCGATAAGCATCACGCCGGATGGGTTTGCTGATGCAGCGAACGTAATTGTAGATCCGGAGTTCTTTAAATTTACGCTTGCCCTAATGGCGGATGCGGATGTGGTTGCCTTTGGCCGGCATACTTTTGAAATGTTCCAGGAGAGATGGCCGCAGCGCTTAACAGACCCCGATACCCCGCACTGGGTACGGGAAATGGCGCAATCGCTGCATGATATCCCAAAGGTTGTGTTTTCCTCAACGCTAAAAAGCACCACCTGGCATAATGCCACCATTGTAAACCAGCCGCTTAGCAGTTATATCAATGCTTTTAAAAGGGATAACAGCGGTGCACTTTTAACATTTGGTAGCCTCAGCCTGATTGAGGCCCTTACGGAAAAGGGTCTGGTAGACGATTATTATTTCAACATCATGCCGCTCATTCTTGGCAAAGGCGATGGCCGTTTGTTCAGGCAGTTTAAGCTCAACTCACCTGTACCGCTTAAATACGTGGATGGTAAACACTTAGCATCAGGCGCGCAGATCATCCATTACCAGCCTGCCGACACACACGCAAAAAATTAGCTATATTTAATGGATGATTAACGTAAAAGCTTTACTTGCCATCCTTACCTGGGCCGCGCTGCTATCTTTCGGGGCAGGCACGGAGGCTTTGCCGCATAACCAACCAGCGCTTGGGACCAGGGTTAACTGTAAACCCGGAGTTGTTAGGATAAACGGAAAGTACGTAACCTATTACGAGATCGGTTTACAGAATAATTCACAGGCCGATCTGTCCTTAAAAAAACTTGTGGTTACCGACGGTAGATCGGGCAGGCAGCTCATTATCCTGTCGGGGCAGCAACTGCGTTCCCGCTTAACAGGCAGTGCGCTGCTCAAACCAAAGCAAACAGCCTGGTTATACCTGGAACTTACTTTGCCTGCCACTGCCGGGAAAGCATCTAAACTTAATCATGTGATCAGTTATTCGGGTGCCGAAACCGTGTACCAAAGCCGGCTGCAAGTGGATGTTGCCTCCCCGCCGTCTATTGTAGTGGGTGCGCCGCTTGGTGCCGGGAATTGGGCAGCCGTGTACAGCCCCGAATGGGAACGCGGCCACCGCCGGGTATTTTTCACCATCAATAAACAAGCGCGTATCCCCGGGCGGTATGCGATCGATTTTATCAGGCTGGATAAGCTGGGCCATCAGGCGATAGGGAACGAAGATTCGATAAAAAACTGGCACGGTTACGCAGCGGATGTTTTGGCGGTAGCCGATGGCCGGATCGTTTCGGCCGTAGATATTTATAAAGAAAGCGAAACCGTTTCCGGGCATCCCGCTGTAGATTCTACACGCGCCGCCGGCAACTATATTGCCCTTAAGATAAAGGATAGTGTATTTGCTTTTTACGAACACCTTAAACCGGGAAGTATACGGGTTAAGCCGGGCGACTTTGTAAAAAAGGGGCAGGTTATAGGCAGGTTAGGCTTTACCGGCCAATCCACCGGGCCGCACCTGCATTTCCATTTGGCCAACGATAGCACACCCCTGGGCGCAGAGGGCATCCCTTTTGTATTTGATGCTTTTACTTTTAAAGGGTTTTATAAAGATTTTGGCAGCTTTGGTAAAAAAAGATGGAGCGATGCACCCAGTCCTGCGGTACCCAGGCAGCATGAAAGGCCAATATCCAACACCGTAATTGAGTTTGGCGGCCAACAGGATCATCGGTAAGCGGTGAAAGAATTATATCTTCCACCTCTCCTACTAATAGTTTCGCTCAGGTTTTGATATTCCGCCCAGTCAGGCGTCTGCGCCTGACTGTAAAAATTGGTCAGCGTCTACGCTGGCCCGTATGATACACTAAATAAAGGAGTTTCTATTCCGGGTAATTTAAGCGTGGACGCTTAAATTTTTGGCATCCAGGCGTGGACGCCCGGAAGGCCGGGGTCCTCCAACTCAATTCTCCACGCAGTGCGTGGAGAATTGATGCATCAGAAATCCTCCGCAGTGCGGAGGGAATTGGAATTTCAGAAAACACGTATAAAATTTTCGAAAACTTTCAAAGCTAACAACCGCAAACCCTTGACCGAAATCACTGGTGAGTTTTTTTGATAGGTCCTTCAAAACACATTCACCGTAAGCCGCCCTATTAATTCCCTCCGCATACCCCCCGCTCAGGCTTTTAAGCCGTCGAAATAAGCAGTGGTTTCTTCAATCAGCGATTGCATTAGTTCTGTTGCTTTGGTATGTTTTAATATCGGTGCTATCTGCCCTCCCCAAAATAAGATCATGTCCCATTTCTCTTGCTCTAACGCCACTTTACGCAGGGGCGCCATGAAGGTAGTTTGCAATGGGAACGGCAGCATGCCCGCTTCTTTATGTACCAAATCTTTGGCGATACGGCTGGTGATCCCCCTGCCTAACCTGCCCGTAAACGCGCGTGACAATGTGGTGTATTTGGCCGCATCAGAAAACAGCATTTGCCTGTGGATGGGTAAAGCGTTTGATTCGTCGGTAGCCAGAAACGCAGTTCCAATTTGGGCGGCATCTGCACCAAGCGTTAATGCGGCGGCAATACCTTTACCTGTTGCTACCCCCCCTGCCGCTATAACCGGCGTTTTAACTTTTTCTTTGATGAGTTGCAGCAATACAAAAGTGCCGGTGGTTGATGATTCTGCCGAAGCCAGGAACGATGGGCGGTGGCCACCGGCTTCAAAGCCCGATGCAATGATCATATCTACGCCCGCATTCTCCAGGAACATCGCTTCATCTAAAGTTGTTGCAGCACCAATGGTTACAATGCCCAGCCTGCGGCATTGTTCCAAAACATCCGCCGACGGCACGCCAAACATAAAACTGAATACTTTGGGCTTAAGATCCAGTATTACCTGCAACTGGTTTTCGAAACGGGTTTTAAAAGGCGCAGGTTTCGCCGGCAAATCAATACCCGCCTCATCAAAGTAAGGTTTAAATAAGGCTTTCGCTTTTTCGAAGTGTTCGTTGGAAATGGTGCCGTCAACAGCGTCGGTATCCGATGCCCATAAGTTTATATTATAGGGTTTATCGGTTGCTGCTTTTATTTGTTTGTCCACATCGATGATCTCCTGCGGGCTCAAGGTATAAGCACCGTACCCGCCCAGCCCGCCCGCGTTTGATACCGTTGCCACCAGCTTAACCGATGAAAGGTTACCGCCGAAAGGCCCCTGCAAAATGGGGTATTTGACACCCAGCATTTCTGTTGCTTTTGTATTGTACCACATGGCTTTAAGCGTTTACGTTGGTTAATAATTTATTTACGATGAGCCATTCCCCGTTTATCTTGTTAAGAGAAAGCAGGTCGTAATAATTTTTATCAAACATAGGCACATGTGCTTTAGCTACGGCAATTGAATTGATAATTTCTACCGATATAACCTCCATGCGAAACGTTTCGTTTAGCTGTTGCGGGCTTTTCCGCGTTTTTACGCCTTCAAGGTATTGGCCGAGGGTTTTGGCATAAGGTTCGCCGTTTATATCGCCCATTACCAATGCACCGGGCAGGAAGGCGCTGCGCAACAGGGCTACATCCCCGTAAAAAATGCCTTTAAAATAATTGGATAATGTAAGTACTATACCTGCATTATCTGCTGCATAATTACTCATGATGTTTTAAGTTTAATTTATATGATGGCCGGCAACATGCCCGCCGTCCAGGTTAATAATTTCGCCGGTTACAAAGTTGCTGTTTATAAGGTATAGTGCCAGTTCGGCTACATCTTGTGTTTCGCCAATGCGGTTTAATAAATGCAGGCCGGCAAGGCTGTCGGCATTGCTTATGCCGTTTTTCTGCTGCAAGGGGCTTCTGATTATTCCGGGCGCTATGCCGTTTACACGGATGTTATCTTTGCCAAATTCGGCAGCCAATTGTTTGGTTAGCGCATGTACGCCGCCCTTACTGGCGATGGGCGCTGTGGCCGGAAAGCCGCCAATGGCATGATCTACCAATACGGTACCAATGTTGATGATAGCGCCACCGCCTTGCAGCAGCATTTGCCTTATGGCCGCCTGGCTGGTAAAATAAGTGCCTTTTAAATTTATGTTCAGGAACTTATCCAGGTGTGCTTCGTCAACATCTAAAAAAGGCCTGGCTTCAAATATGCCGGCGTTGTTTATCAATGCATCAACCGTACCAAAGCGGGCTACGGCAGCATCCACTAATTGTTGGCCGGTGCTTGCGCGGCTTATGTCGCCCGCTACCATCACCAAACGGCCGTGATGGCCCAATTGGTTAAAAGTTGCCGTTAAATTATCCTCGTTGGCAGAGTTAATTACCACGTTATGCCCGTTTTGTAAAAATAAACCTGCAATGGCCTTGCCAATACCTGTTGATGCCCCTGTTATAATGATCGTTTGTGTTTTCATGTCCTTATTTTTTATCGGCAGTGATGCCTTTTTCTCTTAATACTGATACCTGCTCGCCGGCGTAGCCCCAATCGTCCAGCTCAATTTCCTGTATCACTACATGAGTTAAATGAGGGTCTTTATTGAGGGTGTTGCTTATCAGATCGGTTACGCCTTTTATCAGTGTTTGTTTTTGCTCCCTGGTAACCCCTTCGCGGGTTACTTCTATTTTTATGTATGGCATGGCATTAGGCTTTAGCGGTTAGTGTTACGTTTAAATCAAAATCGTTGTAGATGAGGGTATCGCCCAGGTTTTTAAAGAAGTTGCCCGAGCGGAACCTCATGTCGTATTTGGTACGGTCGACCACAAGCTTGGCCGATGCCGTTAGTGTTTCGCCGTTCACATCCACGTCGGCATCGAAGCTGATGGGGTGTGTGATACCTTTAATGGTGAGGTCGCCTTCAACCTGGTTGCCCGATACCGAAGCGATGGTTAAGTTAGCTTCCGGGTATTTTTCGATGGAAAAAAAATCATCAGATGCCAGGTGGCCGGCAAACTGCGCGTTGGTTGCAGGGTCGGTTACATCGAGGATTTTGATGGAGGTGGTATCGATAGTAAATTCGCCACCGGCCAATTTATCATCAATTAATATGAGCGTTCCTGCTTTAATGGCGATGGTGCCATTATGTGCACCGGTTACTTTTTTGCCTACCCAGTCGATATTACTTTGGGCGCTTATGATTTGGAATTTTTGAGTTTTCATTGCCTTTATGTATTAAATGATAACACAAAATTGGGCAGGAAAACCGGGAAGGGCGTGTGACCTACATCACATTAAAAAAAGGAGCGTATTTATGTGATGTATATCACTTCGGTGCCGGTTAAAGGCGGCTCAGGGTCTCCCTCGAAACGCCAAGGTAAGCAGCGATGAGGTTTTTAGGGACCATATTATAAAGTTCGGGATACTGCTTCAGCAATTCCTCGTAGCGTTGTTTAGCGTTATTATTCATTAAGGATAGCAGCCTTTTCTGGCTGGCTACATAACCCCTATTGGTACGCCAGCGAAAGAAGTGTTCCATTGGGTGCAGTTCGGCGCAGATCTTTTCGCGGTCATCATTGTGCATCATCAACACTTCGGCATCGGTAATACAATCTATGTTGATTGTTGCTTTGGTGCGGCTGTAAAGGGCATTAAAATCTGATGCCCACCAGGTAGGCATGGCAAATTGCAGGATGTGCATTTTTAGGTCGTCGTTAATATAAAACACTTAAGGCAGCCCGATAAAACAAAATATTCATAATCTACCCGGTCGCCCGCTGCGATGATATTTTGCGCTTTTTTAAACGATTGGTATTTGAAATGAGAAAAAACATAGTCGAACTGCTCATCGGTTAAGGCTACAGTTTTGGCAATATGCGTTTTTAATATTTCTTTGGCTTCAATCATCTGTTGGATAAAGTTAACAGGAAAAATTTAATTTTAACAGGCTGAACTATTCCCGATGTACATTCATGCTGCGTGTGTTTAAGATGGCAGCAATAATTTCCGATTTGTACAATTTTAAATGAAAAATTTCGCTGACTTTTGTACATAATTAATTGCAGCAGATGATATTTAAAGAGATAATTCCCCACCCAAGGCTTAGCCCTTACATTAAGGACTTTTACTTCTATGAAGCAGATTCTGACGCGAGCTACGATGATGTGGTGTTCCCAAGCGGAAATATGGAGGTGATATTTAATTTGGGCGACGGCCATTGGCAGCACAAACAGGATGATCTATTTCACACCACCCCACCAATTGAATTATGGGGGCAAGTTACCAAACCTTTGTCTATACGGTCGCTGGGCAAAAACCGGATGATGGGGATACGTTTTTACACCTATTCTGCCGCTTATTTTTTTGATGAGAAAGTTTCGGAGCTTAACGACCAGATACAGGATGCAGCCGACCTGTTTGGCCCATCACTAAAGGGCCTGCATCAACAATTATTAGATACCGACAGCCTCGACCGACGGATTGGCTATATAGAAAGCTACCTTTTAAAACGCCTGCAGGCATCGGGCAAGCGGCACGATAAGATAAACTTTATTGGGCAGATAGTAAATAGCCTGAAAGGGAATAGCACCAGCGATAAAATAATGGAGATATCGATGCGTGCCAATATCTCCACCCGATACCTCAATATGCTATTTACCCAATATACAGGGCTGCCTCCAAAACTTTTTTGTAAGATAAACCGCTTTCAGCAAAGCCTGGTATTGGTTAATAGTAACGAGGAGAAGCTTACCGACGTAGCTTACTCCTCAGGATACTTTGATCAATCTCATTTTATAAGGGAGTTTAAGCAGTTTACAGGGCTAACGCCTCATGCATTTGCCGGCAACGCATCGCCAATTAACCAGATACTGGCCGGGAACTAAGCCTCTCCTTTGTGGTGTAACCGGTTACACAGTTTAACATCATTCAATATTTAATTAAATTCCCGTACCGTTGTTTTCAATGGTCATGTTTAGCGCGCCCAGCTTTGCCGTTTTTCCGCGGCTCCCGCGTTTTACCGGAGAAATAAAATTTGGAGCGCTTTTATTTGCGAAGCGCCCGCAACATAACCCGGAATAAAAAGCCTGCCGTTTCCGATTTGTACTATTTGTCAAAAGTAAGGGAGGGTACTTTTGCTTAAACAAATCATTAATCATGAAAAGAAATAATTTTATCCTGCCGCTTATTATCGCGGTATCCCTGGCATTCGGCATCAGGCCCGCAAAGGCCCAGGCAAATTTATCGGAAGCAAAAAAAGCTATTGCAGCCAGTAATGCCATTTATTTCAAGGCATTCGCTAAAGGCGATTCCTCCATTTTTATTAACCGGTATGCCCCCGATTGCTGGATAATGACGCCAAATGCGCAAAGCCTTTGCGGGCCGGATGCACCGCTGATCTTCTTTAAACTGGCGTACGAAAAATTCGGGCTGCGCAACGGTAAATTCATCACCGTAGACGTTTACGGCGTAAGCAAAGATATTGTGGCAGAAACCGGTTTCTGGCAATCGTTTAACGCCCGAAACGAAATGTTCGACAATGGAAAATACCTGGTGCTTTGGAAAAAAACATCCAAAGGATGGAAGATGTACCGGGATTCGTTCAGCAGCGATAACGCTAATGTCAACCCTAATAATTAACCTAAAACAATAAAAAAATGCCAAACAGATTTAACGAATTTTTAGCCCTTCACCACCAACAGGAGGCCTTGCTTATCGGCAACGCCTGGAACGCGCAAAGCGCCAAAATATTAGCGCAACAGGGATGGGAGGTGATAGGCACATCAAGTGTTGCGGTTGCAGAAAGCCTCGGGTTTGCCGATGGAGAAGAGATGGGCTTCGATCTTTACCTGAAGATCATCGAAGGTATCCTCCGCGTTGTACCGTCGATAGTAACTGTAGACCTGGAGAGCGGGTACGGGGAAACGGCTGAAGAGATAGCTGCCAATATAAAAACCCTTTATGCAATGGGCGTTTCCGGTATTAATATCGAGGATTCCATTATTACAAACGGTGAAAGGAAAATACAGGATGCCAATGTTTTTGCGGCCCGGTTGCAGCAGGTATGCCGTTTGCTGAAAGAGCAGGATATCAGGATGTTTATTAACGTACGGTCGGATAGTTTCCTGCTCGGCCTGCCAAACGCCCCTGAGGATGCCCTGGCAAGGGCCAAAGCATACCAGCACACCGGCGTACATGGCTTATTTTTCCCTTGTATAACTAACCTGCCGGATATAGAAGCGATTGTAAAGCAGTCGGTTTTGCCCGTTAACGTAATGTGTGTGCCCGGCCTGCCGGATTTTGGGTTGTTGGAAAGGGCTGGCGTAAAACGCATCAGCATAGGTCCATTCCTGTATATGCATCTATATGGCCAGCTGGAAACTGCCATAAAAACGATAAAGGGCGCGGATAACTTTAGCAGTTTATTCCATCCATCTCCCGATAACACCTAAACAAAGCGCCCCTGTACAAAGGGGATTAACCACAAATTTAAAATGAAAAAATACACATGGGCGGTCATATTCGCCCTTTGGAATACTATTGCCTTTGGCCAGGAGATATTCCTTCCCGATGCCATCAAAAAGACGGTAGCCCCCGTTAAAATAAACACCGACTTAAAGATAGATGGTTTTTTAACAGAGCCCGAATGGCAGCAAGCTGCCATTATAAACAACCTTGTGCAAACAGACCCGGTGCAGGGCGTGCCTGCCAAAAGGAAAACGGTGATAAGGGTGCTGTACAATAAAGACCAGCTTTATTTCGGCATTACCTGCTACGATACGGTCGGGCGAAACCAATACCGTACATTGAACCTGAAACGCGATTTTTCTGCCGCCAATTCCGATTTTTTTGCGCTGGCTATCGACGGCTACAACGATGAAAGGAACTGCATTATGTTTGGGATGAACCCCTACGGCGTGCAGCGCGACCTGTTGGCATTTGACGATACCTATACCGACCCGGATTGGGACGGTTTATGGACGCTGAGGACGCAACGCACCGATACCGCCTGGATAGCAGAAGTTGCCATCCCCTGGAAAACCATCAGGTACAAAAAGGGCGAGGGCAAAGTGCAAACCATGGGCATTAGCTTTGCTCGTATAGCACGG
>NZ_CAMLOV010000125.1 GCF_946481715.1 uncultured Mucilaginibacter sp.
CGCTACCCGCCAATTTTTTGAACCTAAGTTCGCCACCGCATTTGGGGATGTAAAAGTGCATAATAACAGCGTTTCACATCAACTTGCTTCGTCGGTAAATGCAAAGGCGTTCACCTATAAAAACAACATTGTTTTTGCCAAAGGCCAATATGATACCGAAAGTAAAAGCGGCAAAAAATTGCTTGCGCACGAGTTAACGCATGTTGTGCAGCAAAATGGCGGGGTGTCCAAAAAAGAGGCTGAGAAAAAGGAGGAAACGATCCACCGGGCACCGGCGACAGACGACTTTAAATTTAAAGGGAAGGATCCGGAAACTGCGGGTGATGACGGTACCATTCGTTTTGATGCAGGGCAGGTAGATGTAACAGGGGCTGAAAAAGAAAAAATAAAAAGACAGGCAACGAGCCAAAAAAAGGTAGAACTTAACCTGAACGGTTTTACAAGCGAGGAAGGCACACCGGTACAAAACACAAATGTGGTGAACGCGCGGCTTGATCATGTGGATAGTTTACTGGCAGCGGCAGGACACCAGGCTATCAGGCATAAAAAGCCGGACATAACGGCGGGCGAGGGTAATAGTAATTACCGCAGCAGAAGGATAGTAGAAATAACCCCGTCCTTTACTAAAAGCGGCCTGGCCACACCTTCGGCCATAGACCCCTGTACCACAAAGTCGCAGCAATGCGGTACGAGCTTGTTGGATATAGTGCCGCTTTCCATGCAAAAGGTAATAAAAGCGATAACGGCTTTAAGTACGCCCGATCCTGCTACCAGCGCGCAATTGAGTACTTTCTTTGGCGCTACCCCTGCGGCCACTGTGCAGGCCAATTTAGGCGCCTTGCTTGGGGAGATAACGACATTGACCATGGCACACGATCCCGCGGCCGATTGCCATAAGAATGATTGCGACGACACCTGTGCCAAAGGCGCGTTGGCCTTTGTTGATACCAACTTAAGCCCGGCCAAAATGATATTTTGTGGGTCGTTGTTAAAAGAAGGTCCTGATGAGCGGTCTGAGACCTTTATTCATGAATCGCTGCACGCCACACCGGGCGTGTTTACCAAAGACATAGCTTATGCGCATACCCGTAAAATGTTGACCATGTCGGATGCCGAAAAATTGAACAATACCGATAGTTATGTGATGCTGATAAGGATGCTGCACAACCCGGGCGCTACACCGACAGCCCCGCCTAAAGATGCTATTGGTGGAACTACCAGCGCTGCAGAAGTTGACTTTTCTAAAAAAGCGATCGCCTTTTTAGAGCAATGGTTGATCACATCCAAATTTACAAGCGGGGGCTTGTATGCCGAGGTAAATAACGCACTTACCGCCCCGGCCGGATGGGAAAGCCCTTTGGCCTGGTTCCATTTGACCATGCATGATCTTAGCCCGCTTTTTGGGTTAACTGATCCGGGTACAGTAGCTAAATTTGTCGTCCCAAAAAAGGACGACAAGGTTAGGATAGCGGGTATTGGCGACAGATATTTCAGGATGCGCGAGGTGCTGCACTCGGCGCCGATATCGTTAAATAAAATTGCGACGGGGCCAGAGAAATGGTCGAAAGAACTCGGCAATAGCGTAAATGTAAAGGCATCATTTTTTACAAAGACCGATGCGAATGCCGTGAAACACCTTATCTTGCTGATGTTAAGAGGCATGAGCGATGTGCCGTCGTCATTGCAAAACGCTTACGCGGAGGGTTCAGACAAAATGCGGAAACAAGATAAAGTAGGGCCATAGATCATCACAATAAACTGTATTTTCGGTAATTAATATTCATCTATGGCGCCCTTTTTACAAAATGAATTTGCTTTCCTGGCTGATCTGTTGCGGCAACGGTTAACGGCTTATTTTAAAACGGATAAAAAACCGTCGGCAACGCTGCGTATCATCGCGAAGGACCCGGTATCATCCCTGCAGCAATTCAAACAACAATTTGAATTGAGCGACGACGAATATACCATCTTTCTGATAGCGCTGGTACCCCATGTTCACCCCAATTTTTTTAGTGATATTATACAAGAGACCTTGCCCGGCGGCGGTGAATTTACCGAGTTTGGCGGTGTTAAGGGGACGAACCATCGTGGTGTTTTGCCAACAGGCGAAACCGTGCAATTTATACTTGCCGGCGATGATCTTGAGCGGCGACTGGAGGTACAACAGATATTTAACGAACAGAGTACTTTTTATCAGAAAAGCATATTATGGCTGGAGGTTATCCGCGAAGGCGAACCGGTAATGAGTGGCCGGCTGATCATTGCGCAGGAGTGGATAGATAAGATACTTTTTGGGAAAGATTATGAGCCGCGTTTCGGTATGGATTTCCCGGCCCGGAAGATCCATACCGAGATGAGCTGGAACGACCTGGTGCTGCACCCGCATACTCAGCAGCAGATAGAGCATATCAGCACCTGGCTGCAATATCATCGTAATTTGGCGGTAGATAAAAACTTGAAAAGGAAAATAAAGCCGGGATATAGGGTGCTGTTATACGGCCCGCCGGGTACCGGTAAGACATTGACGGCTGCTTTGCTGGGTAAACAGTTCGATAGGGATGTGTACCGCGTGGACCTGTCGCAGATCGTTTCAAAATTTATCGGGGAGACCGAAAAGAACCTGGAAAATGTTTTCAGGCGGGCCGAAAGCCGTAACTGGATCTTGTTTTTTGATGAGGCGGATGCTTTGTTTGGAAAGCGTACCAGCGTGCAAAGCTCGCATGATAAATATGCTAACCAGGAGGTATCTTATTTACTGCAAAGAGTAGAGGACTATTCAGGCCTGCTGATATTGGCCAGTAATTTTAAAAACAACCTGGACGACGCTTTTATCCGCAGGTTCCATGAAGTGGTACATTTCCCGCTGCCCAACGCGCAGGAGCGAAGGCTGCTTTGGGAAAGATCAATGCCTACCAGTTTGGGCATACATCAGTCTGTCGACCTTACCGATATAGCCGAGTCGTTCGAGTTAACGGGCGCTTCCATTTTAAGCGTGGTACAATATGCCTCGTTGCGTACCTATGCCCAGCAAAAAAAGGAACTTCATTATACAGATATTTTGGAAGGCATCAGGCGCGAATTTATGAAGGAGGAGAAGTCGATCTGAGATATAAAATCTTGATCCATTTTGATCCAAATTCCTGATTCACACCCGTTAAAAACACGATTTTGTAATTACTTGATAATAAACTAAATATGCTAATACTGTGGCCGACCTGATCAAGGAAGGTAAGGTTAAACACATTGGCGTTTCGGAGATAAATGCTGATCAACTGCGCCAGGCAAATAATGTCTACCCGATCAGCGCATTGGAAATAGGTCATTCATTAACCGACCGCCAGATCGAAAGCGAATTGTTGCCGGTCGCAAAAGAACTGGGCATTGCGATTTTGGCTTTCGCCAATACGGCCGAAGGTTTACTAACCGGCGAAATGAAAGCACCGCTGCCCGAAAAATGATTACCATGCGGACTTCTGAGCGTTTCGGAGATATGTTACACCCTATTCCGTGGCAAAACTGACCGCCTGTTTGCTGGCAAAGAAATGCAGATCATACCTTAGCAGCATAAACAAAGATAATTATTACCGATTTCCATTTAGCCTGGCCCGCTTAAGCTATAATCTCTTTATTTTTTTGAAGCTTAAATAGTTGGTTAGGTTACTAGTATGTTCTCTGGTAATCGCCGTTCAGCGCTTTAATAGAGGCATTCCAGAGCGACTTCGCGTACATAATGAGGCTCCGGGTCGACCCGTTTCTTCGGAAACGTTATTTGGCATTTAAACAACACAGACAGTATCTAAAACAAAAAACAAAAAGGGGGGGCACTTTGATCCGGAATACCCTGGTCACTTTGGTCCGAAATACCCTAATCACTTTAAATCGGGAGGGTATGCCAGTTTCACCATCTGAGCAGATGAGTGCTTCAATTTTAATTGAGATTAACCTTTTAACAATAAATCCCTTCGGGTGGGAAGGGATTAGAGCGAAAGACGAGATTCGAACTCGCGACCCCGACCTTGGCAAGGTCGTGCTCTACCAACTGAGCTACTTTCGCATTGAGCTTCATAATACAAAAAAACCGATACGGGCGTGTATCGGTTTTGTACTCAGAGCGGGAATCGAACCCGCACTCCGTTTACGGGAACAGGATTTTAAGTCCTGCGTGTCTACCAGTTCCACCATCTGAGCGAATTTTCTGTTAATCTAAGTTAGTAATTAAACTGCCAAATATTAACAAGAGCCTTCAAAAATAAATCCCTTCTTTTTAACGGAAGGGATTAGAGCGAAAGACGAGATTCGAACTCGCGACCCCGACCTTGGCAAGGTCGTGCTCTACCAACTGAGCTACTTTCGCATTGGTATTTTCCCTTAAACTTTGGCTTCGGTTTAACCCTGTGCCTATCTTGTTTGCGGGAGTGCAAATATAGACAGAATTGGATGTTCTGCAAGGAAAAAATGAAACTTTTTTAAAGTTTTTTATAACTCGCTGTTTTTCAAAACCTCCATGGTAAGCTCGGTTTCAAAACCGCGGCTTAAAGCGTACTGTTGTAGTTTATAGTTGCGTTTAGCTCCGTTCCTTTCTGTGATGGTATTGGCTTTTTTCTCAATCAGGCGGGTTAAGGCGTCTATGTAATCGCCGGGGTTGATGGTTTGGAGCGCCTTTTTTATCAACACAGGAGATACGTTTTTTTGTTTTAGCCCCTGTTTTATCTTGATACGGCCCCAGCTTTTCTGATTAAACTTACCGCGTACGTAAGCATTGGCAAATCGCTCCTCGTTAATATAGTTTCCCTCTATCAATTGGCTGATGATGTTCTCAATCGCCGAAGTATACAACCCCCAATCATATAATTTATCGCGTACTTCCTGCTGCGAACGTTCCTGGTAAGCGCAGTAATGTTCGGCTTTTTTTAGCCCGGTAGCTTCGTCGGTAATTTTTACTTTTTTAGGGGCATCCATCAAAACCAAAATTCGCTAAAATTCTTCTATTAACAGAAATATAAGCAAATTCGTATCATGCAAAACGGTTATTCTATCAGCGAAGTAAAGACTATTATACATGCAGGCGGCGAAGTAGTTGAGGATAACCAGATAAGCGTTTTGCTAACTGATAGCCGCCGCATAACTAACCCCACTGCTTCCTTGTTTTTTGCATTGAGCGGCAGGCGCAACGGCCATGAATTTATTGCCGACGCCTATTCCGCAGGCGTACGTAATTTTGTGGTGGAGGAGCCAACCGGCACCATAATGCCCGATGCTAATTTCTTGCTGGTTGGTAATGCGCTTGCTGCTTTACAATCCCTGGCGGCACACCATCGCCAGCAATACAATTTAGAAGTGATAGGAGTTACCGGCAGCAATGGCAAAACTATCGTAAAAGAATGGCTATACCAGCTTTTTTGCCCCGAGAAAAATATCGTGCGGAACCCCAAAAGCTACAACTCGCAAATAGGGGTGCCGCTTTCGGTATGGCAAATAAGCGGGGGAAACAACCTGGGTATATTTGAAGCTGGTATATCTGCTCCCGGCGAAATGGAGCGGCTGGAAGCCATCATGCAGCCGTCGGTAGGGGTATTGACCCATATTGGCACCGCGCATGATGAGGGGTTCG
This sequence comes from uncultured Mucilaginibacter sp., assembly GCF_946481715.1. Next base: position 5,612 of record NZ_CAMLOV010000125.1, read on the forward strand.
CTTCGCCGGAGGAAAAACTGACGGAGAAACTAAAGCTGTTTAAAAACTGCAGGCTGCTTATTTATAATTACGAAGTACTACTCGATTACAAAGCAGGATTAACAACATCCGAATGCTTTACCTGGAGCCGCAAATTAAAACTGGCCGACCTGTACGTATTCACCGAAACTATCATATCCAGCAAATACTACCTGCGGGCAATTTATAAAGAAAAAGAAATTGAATGCCTGATACCTTTCCGTGATGAAGCTTCTATTGAGAATGCTATTGTTTGCTGGGCAACCATGCTGGCTATGGGTTACAGCCCGGCCGAGGCCGACGACAGGATAGAGCGCCTTACCGCTGTAAGCATGCGCCTGGAGCTGAAACATGGCATAAACGGCTGTTCCATCATAGATGACTCTTACAACTCAGACATTCAATCGCTGGAGATAGCGCTAAACTTTTTGGGGCAGCAAAACCAGCATTATAAAAAAACGGTGATCCTGTCGGATATTTATCAATCGGGGCTGCAAAAAGATGCACTATATAAGCAGGTGGCGCAACTGATAAAAGATAAAAAGATTGAGCGTTTTATTGGTGTGGGTGCTGATTTAAACGACTACAAAAAATATTTTAACCTGCACGAAACGCATTTTTATGCTGATACTACTGAACTACTGCTTGATATTGACAACCTCCGCTTCCACGAGGAAACCATCCTCATAAAAGGTTCGCGTAATTTTGAATTTGAGCGTATCAGCAGGGCTTTAGGGCAAAAAGCCCATGAAACGGTACTGGAGATAAACCTAAATACGCTGCTAAGCAACCTCAACTTTTACAAAGCAAAACTAAACCCCGGTGTAAAGGTGATGGCCATGGTAAAGGCATTCTCTTACGGCAGCGGCACTTTTGAGGTGGCTAATATGCTGCAGTATAATAAGGTAGATTACCTCGCCGTAGCCTATACCGACGAGGGTATTGCTTTGCGCGAGGGGGGCATTACACTGCCTATTGTAGTACTGAACCCCGAACCGCTTGCTTACGATAAACTTACAAGCTATAAACTTGAACCTGAGATATATAGTTTTACCCTGCTTGATGAGTTTGTAAGGTACGCACAGGACAATGATATTGTAAATTACCCAATCCATATTAAGATAGACACAGGAATGCACCGCCTTGGCTTTGAGGATTACGAAGTAGAAACTCTTTGCGATTTGCTGGAGATCAATAAATATGTTAGGGTGAAGTCGGTTTTTTCGCACCTTGTGGCAAGTGATGCCGAGCAGCACGACCTGTTCACTCTTAAACAAATAGGGGTATTTGAGAATGCCTACAAGCAGATAGAAGAGGCGATAGGGTATACCGTAATGAAGCACATCAGCAATACATCAGCTATCACCCGATGGCCAACTGCCCAGTATAATATGGTGCGTTTGGGTATCGGTTTATATGGCGTAGACGCTGCAATACCTGCGGATGATGCAGGGTTAAAACCTGTAGCTACATTAAAGACAACCGTATCGCAGGTAAAGAAGGTGCTGGCGAATGATACCATTGGCTACAACCGCAACGGTAGCTTAAAAGAGGACGGAATCATTGCTACAGTACGTATAGGCTATGCCGACGGGTATCTACGCGCTTTTGGCAACGGAGTAGGGCGTATGCTGATAAATGGCGTGCTGGTGCCTACAGTTGGCAATATATCTATGGATATGTGTATGCTGGATATTAGCGATGTGCCCGGTGTACGCGAAGGCGACGAAGTTATTGTTTTTAACGAACAGCAGCGGATAGAGCAGCTCGCCACTCAAATTGGAACAATCCCCTACGAAATACTCACAAATATTTCGCAGCGGGTTAAAAGGGTGTACTTTTACGAATAGCGTATATTTGCCTCATGAAAAGGTTATTGGGTGCCCTGTTAAATTATTTCATCAAAGGATTGTTGATAGTAGTGCCGCTTGGTGCTGCCTTCTTTTTGATTTTTTGGGCTGTCTCTACACTTGATAATGCACTGAATCTTAGCGCACATTTATGGGTAGATAAAGATGGAAAGCCCATTTACATACCCGGGCTCGGCATTGTAAACGTAATCGTAATTATTTTGATAGCTGGCATACTGGTTACCAGCGTAATTACAGATCCTATTAAAAACTGGTTTAGGCGCTGGCTTAACCGGTTGCCTATATTTAAATTTCTGTACTCATCCATCAAAGACCTGACTGAAGCTTTTGTTGGCGACGAGAAGAAATTTAATGAACCTGTTTTAGTAGAAGTAAATGAATTTGGCCTAAAAAAAATAGGGTTTATGGTGCGAAAGGACATGGCCTCCATTGGTTTGCCTGGTGAGGTAGCGGTGTATTTCCCCTGGTCGTACTCTTTTGCCGGGCAGGTTATTATCATCTCGGCCGATAAAGTAAAACCTATTGACAAAAGTGCTGCCGAGATCATGAAATTTGTGATCTCTGGTGGGGTTAGCGGGCTGGAGTAGCAGCTTGCTTTGGCAACAACTTCGGGTCTTTCTTTTTAAAACTCCGTATAGTAAGTATAATGCTGACGCCCATTAATATAGCGCCCAGTAAAAACGGTGCCCCCGGGAAATATATTTTTGATTCGCTGGTTGTAAAATGATGGAATATGGTGGTCATCAGCAAGGGGCCAATGATGGTAGTAACGCTTACTAAACTCGTTAACGCGCCCTGCAACTCGCCCTGTTCCTTTGGCGAAACGTGTTCGGATATAAAGCCTTGCATGGCTGTACCGCCAATGCCCCCTATGCAATAAGGTATCATAAACGCGTACATTAGCCACGGCGTATTATTAAAGGATATCAATATTAACCCAATACCATAGCAGGTAATACCTGCTAAAATATTCTTTCGTAAACCGAATTTGGGTATTGTCCACCGCACTAATCCACCCTGAACGCCAACGATAAGCAGGCCGAGGAAAATGCCCAGTAAGCCAATGCTCGTTTCTGTCCATTTGAACTTTTCTACAACGTAAAATGGCAATACGCTTTCTACCGCCTTTTGGCCGATGTAGACGATTGTGTAAGCTGTGATGAGGGTACTTATAGCCAAGGAATGGTTCCTTAAACCTAATAAGGTGCCAATAGGGTTTGCACGTTTTATATCAAACCGGCGGCGGTTTTTGAGGTGGAGCGATTCGGGAAGTACAAAATAACCGTATATAGCGTTTATCAGGGCCAACCCGGCTGCAACAAAAAATGGCAGCCTGATAAACATGCCGCCCAAAAATCCGCCAAGGCCTATGCCTAAAATAAAACCCAGCCCGGTAGCAGCCCCTATTAAACCGAAATTAGCTGCTCGTTTATCGCCGGTACTTACATCTGATATATAAGCAGTGGCTGTTGTAGTACTTGCTCCGGCTACTCCGGCTATAAACCGGCCTATAAACAACCAGAATATCGACGGCGCGAAGCCCATAAAAAGATAATCGATACCGAAACCAAGGAGAGAGAACAGCAAAACCGGGCGGCGGCCATACCTGTCGCTAAGGTTGCCCAGGATCGGGGCACACACAAACTGCATGGTAGCATAAGTGAATGTAAGCCAACCGCTGTATTGGCTGGCCATACTTACGCCAACGTGGCCAAGTTGTTCTAAAAGTGTGGGTAATATGGGGATAATAATACCAAGCCCCATAGTGTCGATAAGCACCGTAACAAATATAAACCCTAATGCACCGTGCCGTTTCTTCGGCTTTTCCTGTATATCTGCCATGTGTATTGCTTAAAACAGATAAATTACAGAATGTTTCATCAGCATTAAAAATTAGTGGGCTGCAACGTCAACCGTCGCAATATTTTTACTTTCGCGGGCACGTTTAAAGCTTAAAATTGCTAGGATAGTGCTCAACAGCATCAATAATGCTCCGGCAAAAAAAGCTGCCCCCGGAAAATGAACGGGAGCGTTTTTACCTGTAAACCAAGCGAACAGATTGGTCATCACGAGAGGGCCGGCAATAGAGGTTACACTCATTAAACTGGTTAAGCCACCCTGTAATTCGCCCTGTTCGTTAGGCGGAATTTGCCCGCTAATGAGGCCCTGTAAGGCAGGGCCTGCTATACCACCCAGGCAGTAAACCACCAAAATGGCAAACATCATCCAGCTTTGCCCGGCAAAAGCAAAAAGGAATAAGCCTAAAGTATAAAGCAGTAATCCGTAAATAATGCTTTTCTTTTGCCCTAATTTTGGGATAGTCACTCTAATCAGCAGCCCTTGCACCAGCCCCGACAATACACCAACCAATCCAAGCGAGTAACCTACAATCGACTCTGTCCACTGGAAGCGTTGCATGGTAAAAAACGTCCAGGTGCTTTGCACAGCGTGTGCTGCAAGGTATATTAATATCAGCGATGCGATAAGCCCGCTCACTGCCGGGTACTTTTTCAATTGCATTAACGAGCCCACCGGGTTTGCCCTGCGCCATTCAAACGGGCGGCGGTGCGCTTTATCCAGCGATTCGGGCAGTACAAAATAGCCATAGGCTGCATTTATTAAGGCAAGGGCTCCTGCGGTTAGGAAAGGCAGTTTAGTACTATACTGGCCTAATAAACCGCCTAAAACAGGCCCTATGATAAAGCCAAGCCCAAAGGCCGCACCAATAATCCCAAAGTTTTGCGCGCGCTTTTCGGGCGGGCTAACATCTGCAATATATGCAGATGCGGTAGTAAAACTTGCGCCCGTGATGCCTGCTATAATACGACCCACAAATAACCACCAAATAGTTGGGGCAAAAGCCAGGAAAAGGTAATCGATCGCAAAGCCAAGCAGTGAGCCAAGTAATATTGGCCTGCGGCCGTACTTGTCGCTTAAATTACCCAATACAGGGGCGAAGAGGAATTGCATAACCGAATAGGCAAACAACAGCCATCCACTCCAGCGTGCGGCGGCACTCAAGTCTCCGTGAATAAGATTCTCAATTAATTTCGGAAACACCGGGATGATGATACCAAAGCCGGTAATATCTATAAGCAGCGTAACAAAAATAAATCCTAAAGCTGCAGGTTTCTTGGTTTGGGCGGAAGCGTCCATACCGTAAAGATGTAATTAAAAAATGAATTGACACAAATTCTACGAATTTATCCCATTTGTACCGATGGGTAATGGCAAGATTTTCGTCATTATGCCGGTCAAATTCGTGAAATCGGTATCAATTCGAAAAAAGTTTGTGTTATTAAAAATTCGGTTTCAAAACATACTTATCGTAGAAACGGAAGATATGCTCTGCTGCTTCCTCTGCGGTATCTACTACACGGTACAGGTTCAGGTCGTCTTTGCTGATGTTGTGCTCTTCTTCCAGCATGCGGTCTTCTACCCATTTAAATAGGCCGCCCCAATAATCCTTACCCACAAAAACAATTGGGAAACGTGCTATTTTACCGGTTTGTATCAGGGTGATGGCCTCAAAGGATTCGTCCATGGTGCCAAAGCCGCCGGGTAGCACAATAAAGCCCTGAGAGTACTTCATAAACATTACCTTACGGATAAAGAAGTAATCAAACTCCAGTATCTTATCCCTATCGATATAGCGATTATGGAATTGCTCAAAGGGCAACTCGATATTTAAACCTACCGATTTACCGCCTGCCTCGTAAGCGCCTTTGTTGGCCGCCTCCATAATACCAGGCCCGCCACCGGAGATAACACCATAGCCACGTTCGGTTAACAGGCGGGCGGTATCTTCCGCCAGTTTATAGAACTTATTATCATTTTTGGTGCGTGCCGAACCGAAGATGGATACGCAGGGGCCTATTTTTGCCAGTTTTTCAAAGCCGTCTACAAACTCGGCCATTATCTTAAATATCTGCCACGAATCGGTAACCTTTATTTCCTGCCAGTTTTTGTTCTCAAATGCTTGTCTTATTTTATCCTCACTTGTCATGTGTATGTATTTAATCCGAATCCAGCGAGACCGGAGCCCGGAAGGTAGTATGTAATTACAATAAACGCCGTTTTATGTTTTGTGTTATGCAACCTTAACGGCTCGTTCTTGTGACTTCTGGCTTTCCGACTTCCGGCTCGACGTAATCCACAGTCCGGCAAAAGTAATTAATCCGTTTACAATGATGAGTTCGTTATCAAAAACGTAACCGCCCAACATCCGCTTGCTCTCGGTACTCAGGAAGAAGCATATTGCAGGCGATATCAAACAAATAAAAGGTACCAGTTTGTCTTTCACCTGCCTGCCGCTTACGAAAAGGCCGAATGAATACAAGCCCAAAAGAGGGCCGTAAGTATAGGAGGCTACTTTAAAAATGGCCCCAACCACCGCATCATTATTAATAGCGTTGAAAATAACGATCGTAACAAACATCAAACCCGACAAGGCCATATGCACAATATGCCGCGTGTTTACATTCTTTTTACTGTTTAAGTCGTTTTTTTTGTTGAAGCCTAAGAAATCTACACAGAACGATGTTGTTAATGCTGTTAATGCCGAATCAGTAGTGGCGAAGGTGGCAGCTGTTAAGCCCAGCATAAATACCATGGCTGGTACAATACCCAGGTATTTTAAGGCGATGGTAGGGTAGAGGTAATCCGTTTTTTCTACTGATATGCCATATTTCTGCGCGTATATGTAAAGTAGTGCACCAACACTCAGGAAGAAGATATTGATAACCACAAATACCGCAGTGAAGCTGAACATGTTCTTTTGGGCCTCTTTGATGTTTTTTAGGCTCAGGTTTTTTTGCATCAGATCCTGGTCTAAACCTGTCATGCCGATGGTGATAAAGACGCCACCCAGGAACTGTTTGGTTAGATGAAACTTGCTGCTTAAGAAATCATTTAGGAAAAATACTTTAGAGTAGTTGCTCTCTTTAACAGCTTCTATCGCCTGTAAAAGATTATAGTCCAGGCTGCGGCAGATGAAGTATATCGACAGGAAGACAGATGCAACCAGGAAGAACGTCTGCAAGCTATCGGTAATGATAATGGTTTTTAACCCGCCTTTAAACGTATAGCTCCAAATCAGCAGCAGCGATATAAGTACAGTAACTGCAAACGGCACCCCATAGCTATCGAAAATGAATTTTTGTAAAACGATAACTACCAGGTACAACCGGAACGACGACCCAATGGTGCGGCTGATAAGGAAAATGCCCGCCGCGGTTTTATAGCTCCAGGTGCCTAAAGCGCTTTCGATATAGCTATAAATGGAGGTAAGCTTTAAGCGGTAGTATAGGGGGAGTAACACCGTTGCAATGATGATAAAACCCACCGCATTGCCCAATACGAACTGGAAATAAGCAAACTGGTCGCCGCTGGGGGCACCAACTTTGCCGGGTACTGATATAAACGTGACCCCGCTAAGCGCCGTGCCTATCATACCGAAGGCCACCAAATACCACTTGGAGTTGCGGTTGGCCACAAAAAAGGTATCGTTATTTGCCGAGTTTTTTGAGGTGAGGTATGATATTACCAGCAACACCAAAAAGTAACCTATTATAAATGTGAGTAATATTCCGGGGGCCATGGCTTTTCCTGTTTTTCCGAATGTAGGTGTTTAAGGCATATCAAGCAAATTATTGCATGGTTGCTTGCAGGTGTTCCACTTTGTGTGTGGAACACCCTGTTTTTGTTAAGATTTGATAATCAGATTATTATAGTTTTTGATGAAACACTTTGGAACACCCCTGTTGTTTAAATAAATTATGTAACATGTTTATTATAAACATGTTATGATATTGTTCAAAATGCCCGAAAGTCGAAGGGAAACATCCTGGTGAAACAGGTACATCAGTATCAACTATTAAAAACCTAAACTTCTTTTCCGGACGTGGGAATTGCCGGAGAAGCGATTTGATAGACACCATCCGGAACCATTTAACGTCGCAAATACCCGACAAAAATGGGCGTTTTTCTGTGTTTTTCTTCGATTTTTGCGGGTGTTTTTTGCGTTTTGCGGCTAAAAAATCAACAAGGAGCATTAAATACTTCAAAAGATATTTAATTGCTTTATTTTTACGGTATATTTTCAAGGCGCGCACCATGGCTGATACAACTACCCCAATGAACAGGTTGAACAAACTTTTCGAAACTAAAAAGGAAAACCTGCTGTCTATTTACTTCACTGCCGGTTACCCCGGGTTAGATACCACCGTGGATATTGCCGAAGCATTGGAAAAGGCCGGCGCCGATTTCCTGGAAATCGGTTTCCCATACTCGGACCCGGTTGCCGATGGGCCAACAATTCAGCACAGCTCGGAAAGTGCGCTACAGAACGGCATGACTTTAACCGTTTTGTTTGAGCAGCTAAAAAGCCTGCGCCAGCGGGTAAGTATCCCCATCCTGTTGATGGGCTATGTAAACCCGATAGTGCAATACGGTGTTGAACGTTTTTGCAAAGATGCTGCTGCGGTTGGCGTGGATGGCATCATCGTGCCTGATCTGCCCATGTACGAGTACGAAATGCTGTACAGCAACTATTTTGAAGACAATAACCTCAGCAATATATTCCTGGTAACGCCGCAAACATCCGAGGACCGCATCCGCAAGATAGATGAACTAAGCAATAGCTTTATTTACCTGCTCTCATCCTCGTCCATCACCGGTGGTAATTTACAGCTAACCGATAGTATAGAAGATTACTACAAACGCGTAAAAGCGATGGATTTGAAGAACCCCGCCATCATCGGGTTCGGTATATCAGATCATGCCTCATTTGGCAAGGCCTGCCTCTATGCAAACGGCGCTATTGTAGGCAGTGCTTTTGTAAAACTGCTTGGTACAGAGAATTATATGGAAAAGATACCGGGCTTTATTGCGGGGATAAAAGGATAATTCTCTTTTTACATTAGAATAACCTTAAAAGCTGACCAACCGTTATCCCGAACTTGTTTCGGGACCCCATGGGACGGGTAGCCAATATGCTAACCGCCTTGCATCTTGAGACCTTGCATGTGGGGTGCCGAAATAAATTCGGCATGACGTGAAGTTTGCTTATTCCTACAAATATTCTTCCAACTCCCCCTTGCCTTCGCGGATGATCTCGAATTCGCCGTTGGTACAGTCTACCACGGTTGAGGGTACGTTTTCGCCGTAGCCGCCGTCAATTACCAGGTCTACCATATCCTGGTATTTTTCGTAGATCAGTTCCGGGTCGGTGGAGTATTCGATGATATCATCTTCATCATGTATCGAAGTGGATAGGATAGGGTTACCCAGGGCCTTTACAATTTCGCGGGCAATGTTATTATCCGGCACACGGATACCCACCGTTTTTTTGTTGGAGCTTAATAGTTTGGGCACAGCATGGCTGGCATTAAATATAAACGTAAACGGCCCGGGCAATGCTTTCTTTAATACCCTAAAGGTGGTATTGTCTATTGGTTTAATATAGTCGGAGATGTGGCTCAGATCATAACAGATAAAGGAAAAATTTGCCTTTTCGGGTTTGATGCCGCGGATCTTGCAAATAGCCTCTATAGCCTTGTGGTTGGTAATATCGCAGCCAAGCCCGTAAACGGTATCGGTAGGGTAGATGATGAGCCCGCCCTTGCGCAATACATCGGCCACTTGCTCAATGGCTTTCTCGTTAGGGTTTTCGGGGTAGATTTTTATTAGCATAGTATTTTTATTTCGGAATTCGGATGTCCGATTTCGGATTTATTCCTAAACCGTTCCAATCTTAGTATTAAACGCTTTAATAATGAGAATATTCAAACTCCTTTGTTTCGCTTAAATAAAAGTAATTAGTTATTAAACCATCAATTTCGTCAACGGTTTTAAATAGCTCCCTAAATGCCTCGGGCCTTTGCTGAGGCAGAAATTGATCGTAGTTATTATTTACCTCGTCTGTTATCATTTGCCTTAAAGAACGCAAATACAAAGCTTTTTGCGATTTAATATCATAAGGTTTTTCGAAAAAATTGCGAAGCTTGCCTGTTTTCTTTTCAAAACCCCGGTATATGGAATATTCTGCATAACCCAATATGCGCGTATCCTGGTGGCCGAAATAAGTACCGCCACCACTCAGGCTGCGGTAAATGTAGTTGATGGCCCGGTAAAGTTTTTGTAACGTGTCGCGTTTGCCCTTAAATAATTGTTCGCCGCTATATTTTTTCAGGAAATAGGCATATAACGCGAAATATGTATCGTGGCATACCTCGCAACCGAAAGTATCACCGTCACAAGGCGGCAGTTTCCCGGTCAGCCCACGCTTTGCGTAGGTTTCATCTGGCTGCAATATCTCAGTAGTGTCGCCCAATTCGGGGAAGGAAAGCAATAAGCGTTTCATCTGGCCGGCAGACTTATAAAATTTGTGGCCATACATTTCGCTGATTAAAATGCTGGCACGATTGGCCGGGTTTTTTGAAAGCGTGGCCGAGTCGCAACTGTTTTCTATATCCATGGCATCAATGGATTTGACAATTGGCTTAAATGTGGTTGCGGTGTCTTTTAGGGAGGAAGTTTTGGTTTGGTTTGTACATCCAAAAATGCAGCATATCAGAAATAAAAGTAATAAGAACCGGTTGGCGGCCATATGCGGCAATTTACTCAATTTTCCCTATAGCGTAAACAAAAAAACCACCCGGGATGGATGGTTTTTTTGTTATTTTATATCTAAATCCGAAATCTCAACTCCAGATTCCGAAATCAATTAAGCTTGTTTTGCAAACTGTACATTGATGATCAGTTTAATGTCTGAACCTAACACAACCGAACCTGCTTCGGTTACGCCATCCCATACTAAACCAAAATCTTTACGGTTGATTTTGCCGGTTACTTCAAAACCTGCTTTGGTGTTACCATAAAAATCGCCTGCTACGCCGCCATGCTCTACATCAAGGGTTACCGATTTGGTAACGTCTTTAATGGTAAGGTCGCCGGTTAATTTGTATTCATCGCCATCTTTTGTGAACGAGGTTGATTTGAAGCTGATCTTTGGATAAGTTTCGGCATCAAAAAAATCGGCGCCTTTTAAGTGGCTGTCCCGGTGGTCCTGGTTGGTATCGATGCTGTTTACATCTAAAGAGAAGCTAACGTCAGCGCCTTCAAAATCGTCGCTTTCGGTTGTTAACTCGCCTTCGAATGTTTTAAACGAGCCTGTTACGGTTGATATTACTAAGTGTTTTACTTTAAACTGTACTTCTGAGTGCATTGGGTCTAAAACCCATTTTGTTGCTGTTGCCATGATGTTTTATGTTTTTAAATTTTGTTTCTCACTAATTATGATACAAATATAATAATAGATGTTTAAACATGTATTATTTACGCCATATTTTACAATATGCAGACATATATAAGTTGTAACATGTATTTAATGGGATTGTTTGCTGGAACATGCAGCGAAGAGGGGTAAGGCGGCCAGAGCGGTATATAAATGTACACACAGCCCTAAAGCAGCCGTAGAGCATAACGAAATGCCGCGCGGGAATGTCCTACTGCCGCAGGGTCCTTTTTAAAGAGGCCCTGCGGAGACAGAAAAGGAACTAAACCCTAACTACTTCGTCATTGCGAGGTACGAAGCAATCTCTACGAAGGCAGAGCCGCTTTGGAAGCCGTATTGTATTACCGCCTCAACGACTTTGTGGAGATCAAATCCGCCCTGCAAATCCGCCCTGCTAACCGGGAGATTGCTTCGTGCCTTACAGCAATGACGGGTTGGAGAGCAAATCCGCCCTGTAGTTCCGCACTGCGAACGAGAGGTTGATTCGTGACTATATGAAATTGATTAGACAAAAAAAGCAATGAAAGTTTGCCATGCTAACCGGGAGATTG
>NZ_CAMLOV010000126.1 GCF_946481715.1 uncultured Mucilaginibacter sp.
CGCATGGGTTGCTCGCAAAACTCAATATCATATATCCCCAAAGCTTGCAGGGCAAATACAGCCTCATCAAAACTCCAGCCCTGGTTGGCATCAATACGGATCTTCATTTCGGGGCCAACCGCTTCCCGGATCTGTTTAATACGCTCCACATCCACCACAGCATCTTTGCCGAGCTTCACTTTTAATATCGTAGCGCCTGATGCCTTAAAATCGATCGCTTTCTTGGCCATCACTTCGGGCGTGCCGATGCCTATGGTGATATCGCTTTCTACCACACGCTTTTCGCCACCAAGGAATTTATAGAGTGGCAGTCCCGCATTTTTGGCGGCGATATCATACAGCGCCATATCGAAGGCACTTTTGATGGTGCCGTTGCCGGCGGTTGCATTGTGCAATTGCTGCATACGGGCGGGGGTATCCAGCGCATCCTGCCCCTTCCATAATCTAGCAAAATCTTTAGCCATCACCAGGCAGGTGTCCTGTGTTTCGCCAACGATCATCGGGAAAGCGGAGCACTCCCCCACCCCGTAAAAACCGGCATCGGTATGCACGCGGATAAATGTGTTAGCGGCATGGTCCATGGTGCCGGTGGCAATGGTAAAAGGCTCCATGGGGATGCTGAAACGGTATATATCAATAGAAGCTATGTTTACAACTGGCTTATTCATTCTGGAAAGATGTTTCGGGCTAAAATAAGACAATTATTTAACCGCAACTGGGTTATTTGCACTTTAACACAATTAGCGTATATTTGCGTTTGTACTTCGTACACAATTCATTTCGGTTCTCCGGTTTCTGCCCTCTGTTCTAAGAAACCGTCCATGCACCGGGAAACATTTCAAAAGATTTTACTTATTATTTTATTAAAATATACATGGCATTAACAAATTTGCCTGGTGGTTTTGATTATAACTCAACCAGGAACAAACTTTTACTTACCGAATACGGCCGCAATGTGCAAAACATGGTGAAATACATTGTTGCGCTGCCTACTAAAGAAGAACGCAACAAATACGCACAGGTGGTGATAGACCTAATGGGCTTTTTGAACCCGCACCTACGCGACGTAGCCGATTTTAAACACAAACTTTGGGATCACCTACACATCATATCCGATTTTCAGCTGGATGTTGATTCCCCCTACCCAAAACCAAGCCCGGAAGCTATCCACTTAAAACCCGAGCCGCTTAAATACCCGCACCAGCGTATCCGCTACAAGCACTATGGCAAAACTATCGAAATGATGATAGAAAAAGCCAAAAGCATTGAGGAGCCCGAGCGCAAACGCCACATGGTACAAGCCATTGCCAACTTCATGAAAATGGCATACGTGCAGTGGAACAAAGATTCGGTTGCTGATGACCTGATCATATCCGACCTGCTGCACCTATCTGGCGGCGAACTGAAACTGGAAGAGAACGTAAACCTTAACCGTGTTGAGTTCCGCACCAACCCTTACAACAACAATAACAACAACCAAAGCAATAATAACAACAGGGGCGGCCGCACCAACAATAACCAAAATAACCGCAATAACGGCGGCGGTGGTGGCCGTACAAACAATAACAACAACCAGCGCAATAACAACAATAACCAAAACCGTAACCGTAACACCGGCGGCGCTAAGAAATACTAATTGCGGCTTAACAATGGCCTGCTAAAGAATGGAAATATGTAACGGCACCAGCCTGCGATATTTCCATTTATTTTTTAATCTTTGCCCTAACTCACGAACAATTACACGCATTTTTGTTTGTGCTATAAACCATTGAACATCAACCTTCGATTCATATAAAAATGAGAAACGCATTTGAAATACAGGGCGGTAAAAAGCTAAAAGGGGAAATTATCCCCCAGGGTGCCAAAAACGAGGCATTGCAAATTATATCGGCTGTATTGCTTACCGGCGAAAAAATGACCATCAATAACATCCCTGATATACAAGATGTTAACAAACTGATAGAACTACTTGGCGATATGGGCGTTGAGGTAAACCGCGTCTCGCGTTCGGTTTGCACCTTCGAGGCAAAAGAAATAGACCAGGACTTTTTTAATTCTGAAGCATTTAAAACAAAGGGCGGCGGCTTACGCGGCTCTATTATGATATTAGGGCCGCTTTTGGCACGTTTCGGCAAAGCATCCATCCCAAAACCGGGCGGCGATAAAATTGGGCGCCGCCGGCTGGATACCCACTTCCTGGGTTTCGAAAAGCTGGGTGCGCGTTTTGATTACAACCCCGATACCGGCTTTTATAATGTAGATGCATCAAACCTGCGGGGTACTTATATCCTTTTGGATGAAGCATCGGTAACCGGCACCGCCAATATTGTAATGGCGGCCGTGCTGTCAAAAGGCACAACAACCATTTACAACGCCGCTTGCGAGCCATACTTACAGCAGCTTTGTAAAATGCTGAACCGCATGGGTGCCAAGATCAGCGGCATCGCATCAAACCTATTGATTATAGAAGGTGTTGACAGCCTTGGCGGAACCGAGCATACCATGCTGCCGGATATGATAGAGATCGGCTCGTTCATCGGCCTTGCTGCCATGACGGGCTCTGAGATCACGATCAAAGACGTGAAGTACGCCGAACTTGGTATGATACCCGATGTTTTTAAACGCCTGGGCATACAAATGGAACTGCGCGGCGATGATATTTATATTCCGTCGCAAGACCATTACGAGATTGATACCTTTATTGATGGCTCGCTGCTTACCGTTGCCGATGCGCCGTGGCCAGGCTTTACGCCCGATTTGCTGAGCATTGTGCTGGTAGTAGCCACACAAGCAAAAGGATCGGTCCTGATACACCAGAAAATGTTCGAGAGCCGCTTGTTTTTTGTAGATAAGCTGCTGGATATGGGTGCCAATATTATCCTTTGCGATCCGCATCGCGCTACTGTAATCGGTTTAGATAAACAAATACAATTACGTGGTATCTCAATGACTTCGCCCGATATCCGCGCCGGCGTATCCTTGCTTATTGCAGCCCTATCGGCACAAGGCAAATCAACCATTTACAATATCGAGCAGATAGAGCGTGGCTACCAGAATATAGATGCCCGCCTGAAAGCCCTGGGAGCGGATATTACAAGAATATAATGTTAGAAAGCGAAAGGTAAATGGTTAAAGATAGCTTCGGCATAAACCCAGCCTTTTACCCTTCGCCTTTTACCTTTAACCTCCTTTCTTTGTTCTTTCGCCTTTTTCAAATATCTTTAGCGCAACCAACTAAGCCATTTAATGTCCTATAAAAACCGGAAGCCTGGGTACTCCAAGTTTATATTGATATTTGTTGCCCTAAAGGTGCTGCTTAATGTTGTCGCCATCAGCCGGTTTGGCTTTCACCGCGATGAGTTTCTGCACCTGGTTTTAGCCGACCACCTGGATTGGGGGTATAAAGAAGTCCCGCCTTTCATTGCCATACTCGCAAAAATAACCCTTTCTGTTTTTGGCGATTCGGTATTTGCGGCAAGGATATTCTCTACGGTAGCCAGCGGGTTAATTGTATGGCTTACCGGGCGCATTGTGGTAGAACTTGGCGGGCGCCGGTTTGCCATTACGCTGGCATGCCTTGCGCTTATTTTTGCCCCGGCCTTTGTGGCAAGTGGTTATCTTTTCCAGCCCGTAGTTTTCGATCAGCTTTGGTGGGTGCTCACTGTTTGGCTGTTTTGCAAATACCTCAATACTGCCGATGTACGCTACCTGTACTGGCTGGGGGCAGCGGTAGGTTTCGGCATGCTCACCAAATACAGCATGGCGTTCTTTACCGGCTCGCTCATTATTGGCATACTCATCAGTAACGAACGGAAGCTGCTTTTCAACCGCCATGTCATCATTTCGGCCCTTATTGCTGTGTTGATATTTTTGCCCAATGTTATATGGCAATTTGTGCATCATTTGCCGGTAATTACCCATATGAGGGAATTGCGCGCCACGCAGCTCGATTATGTAAAGCCTTCGGCTTTCATAATGGGGCAATTGCTGGTAAACGGCCCCTCGCTTTTTATCTGGCTCACCGGCTTTTTCTTTTTATTGTTCTCGTTCAAGCTGAGGCGTTTCAGGTACCTGGCTATCGCCTACGTGCTCATCTTCCTGTTCCTATTGTATATGGATGGAAAAAGTTACTACATTTTTGGCGCCTACCCTATGCTGTTTGCAGCCGGCGGATTTGCTTGCGAGAAGATGATCACGCGGTCGTGGGTGGTGCTGAGGATTGCTGCGGTAGTGCTGTTTATTTTACCAAATTTATTATTGCTGCCGCTGTTTTTGCCGGTACTTTCTTTAGATAAAACAGTAGCTGCCTTTAAATACGCAAAAGAGCACGTAAACTTTTTAGATTTTGCCGTTACCTGGGAAGACCAAAAACAACACCCGCTTACGCAAGATTACGCCGACATGCTGGGCTGGGAAGAAATGGCGCAGAAAGCTGCGCAGGCCTACCACAGCCTTACGCCCGAGCAACAGAAGCACGCGCAAATATTTGCCGATAACTATGGCGAGGCGGGTGCCTTGCACCATTTCCACAAAAAGTACAACATGCCCGATGTGGTGAGCCTCAACAGCAGCTTTGCGCTGTGGGCACCCGATAATTTAGATGCCAAATACATTATTTACGTAGACGATGACGACAATATTACTGCACGCCTGGCACCTATTTTAGAAAGCTACAAACAAACCGGTGAAGTGCTTACCCCATTGGCCCGCGAAAAAGGGACGAAGATATACCTGCTGGTTAACCCCTCGCCAAAGCTTAACGAGGTTTATAAGGCGGAATTGGCGAAGAAAAGATTGGAGTAGATGTGCAGGTGTGCAAATTACAGATGTGCAGATGAAGACAAACCAAGCTATCATGTTAATCTTTAAATCAATAAATCGTGTAGCATGCGCGGACTAAAAACTATACTCTTCCTTACCATTTCTAACATGTTTATGACGTTTGCTTGGTATGGCCACCTTAAGTTTAAGGAATACGACTGGGGCAAAAACCTGGGGCTTATATCTATCATTTTCATCAGCTGGGGGCTGGCATTTTTCGAATACCTTTTCCAGGTGCCTGCAAACCGTTTAGGCTTTAAGGATGATGGCGGGCCGTTCACTCTCGTTCAATTAAAGACTATACAGGAGGCTATTACGCTCACCATGTTTATGGTATTCACCATCGTTTTCTTCAAAACCGAAAAGCTGGGCTGGAACCATTTGGTAGGTTTTGCACTAATTGTTTTAGCCGTGTTTGTTATATTTAAGAAGTGGTGAGCTACGTATGTGCAGATGTGCGGATTTCAGATGTGCAGATGCTTATCACTTCCCGTGCTCCCAATATATTACCTCGCTCGTTTTCCCGTAGAATATAATGATGAACACGCCACCCAACGAGTATGGTGGCAGGTAACCGTATACTATCCAATAGCCATCGGCATAGCCTACGGTG
Organism: uncultured Mucilaginibacter sp.; assembly: GCF_946481715.1. The sequence goes on from NZ_CAMLOV010000126.1 coordinate 5,435, forward strand.
TATGGCCTCTCCTCTCTGACTTCCTCCTTGCCAAATATTGGGAATAAGATCTCTTCGGCAGCAACGGCTGCGCTGGCCTCATCAGTTATGCGGGTTTTCGCAAATACCCTTTCCTTCGGCGCGTAGCGTTTACGGTAATACTTTATGGCCTCTCTCGATTTCACGGTCGAAAGATGCATAGTTTGCCAGGTGTTATCGCATCCGGCCAATAAAAACAAACAGGCGATAAGGAGGATTTTTTTCACAAACCTAAAATAAAAAAAGAGGCGCAAAATTTTACGCCTCTCCTTAAATTATTTTGCTTTTAGTTGAGTATCCGCCTAAGCCGATATCGCATTAATAATATCGTACTGCGTGATGATCTCTATCCTGCCGTTATCATCCTCCACCAGCACTGCTATATTATCCTTATTGATCATGCCGGAAATTTTATCGATAGAAGTATTCAAATCAATAAAGGGGAATGGCGCAGTAGAAATACTGGCAACCGTTTGCGATTTTACACCCGGGTTTTCCATCAGCGAGGTTAAGATATCGCTTTCGGTTATTTTGCCAATTACCATCCCTTTTTGAGTAACGGGTATCTGCGATATGTTAAGCGATTTAATGGTGTTGATAGCCTCTAAAACGGTTTTCTCGCAATCTATCGTAACAATCTCCTGGTTTTCTTTTTTGTTGATGATATGGCGGGCTGTTAGTTTTTCTTCTTTGATAAAACCACGGTCGCGTAACCAGTCGTCGTTGTACATTTTGCCAAGGTAGCGGGTACCATGGTCGGGGAAGATCACAACAACCACATCGCTTTCTGTAAACGTATCTTTCATTTGCAGCACCCCTGCAATGGCCGAGCCGGTGGAATTACCCGCAAAAATACCTTCCTTGCGCGCTATCTCGCGTGTCATCAGCGCGGCATCCATATCGGTTACCTTTTCAAAATGGTCTATCAGGCTAAAATCAACATTCGCGGGCAAAAAGTCTTCGCCAATACCTTCGGTGATGTAGGGGTATATCTCATTCTTGTCAAATTCGCCTGTCTCTTTATATTTTTTAAATACCGAGCCGTAGGTATCTATACCTATTATTTTAATATCCGGGTTCTTCTCCTTCAAAAACCGTGCAATACCCGACAGCGTACCTCCGGTACCTACGCCTGCCACAACATGAGTAACCTTGCCTTCGGTTTGCTCCCAAATTTCGGGGCCGGTTTGCTCGTAGTGTGCCTGCGAGTTGCTGAGGTTATCGTACTGGTTGGGTTTCCAGGAGTTAGGCACCTCGCGCTCCAAACGCGATGATACCGAATAGTATGACCTGGGGTCTTCCGGCTCCACGTTGGTTGGGCAAACAATTACCTCGGCACCAAAAGCGCGCAAGGCATCAAATTTTTCTTTAGATTGCTTATCAGTACTGGTGAAAATACATTTGTAGCCTTTTATAACCGCCGCAATGGCCAGCCCCATGCCGGTATTGCCCGATGTACCCTCTACAATCGTTCCACCGGGTTTAAGCTTGCCGCTTTTTTCGGCATCCTCAATCATTTTAAGGGCCATACGGTCCTTTATAGAGTTCCCCGGGTTAGTGGTCTCAATTTTTGCTAAAACCGTCGCAGGGATGTCTTTTACTACTTTATTCAGTTTCACCAGCGGCGTATTGCCTATGGTTTCGAGGATGTTATTATACCACATAATTTAAATTCTACCAGTTCTATCTATAAAACGGGCAAGGCTTCAAAATTAGCGTTCTTAAATGATATTTTTTTATGGAATAGTAAATACATCTGCATCTTAACAATATCAACACAAAAGCTATATTTAAAACCGGGGGCACCAACCTCCACAACAAACCTTAGTATGCCGCAATTATTTACCAGGACGCTTACCATCTTAACATTATTAATTGCTTGCAGCAATGCATTTGCGCAACGGCCCTTAACAACAAGCAGGCAAAGCAGCTACTATACTTATATTTATAAGCTGAGCGCACCCGATGTGCTGGCGTTTTACAAAGCGCCCCAAAAGCCCTTCGACGATAAACTCTTCCGCAACCCGGTGGATTCTTTCTTGACCGACGGGTATTGGGAAAACACGCTGCCGGCCGGCAACTACGTTAAAGTACATGCCGATGAGAACAAGCTGCAATACGCGCTCATCGAAAACCATTCGGCCTTTTTAAAACTTTTTACCGGTAAATACGAACACCGCTTTGCTTTAACGGATAAACAAGGCGCATATATAACCAATGCCATGGTGCTGCTGAATGGTAAAAAAGTAGCATACGATGCCAATAGCAATACCTGGCATTTTAAAGCCGCCAAAGCCGCCCGCACTTTACAGGTAGAATATGCCGGGGTAAGCAACTTTTACCAGCTTAGCCCGGCCGATTATTATAACTATGAAAAAGGCTGGTGGGCAAAGTTGTGGGCATCTGTAAAAAATATTTTTAAACACAAAAACAAATACCACTACAAGCCCAGCCCCTACACCGGCTTTTTAGCGTTTAACAAGCCTATTTACAAACCCGGCGATACCGTAAAATTTAAGGCCTTTATACTAAACGCAAAGAGCAAAAAGCCTATTACGAACAAAACACTGCTGGTAAAGCTGGTTACCGACGACGGTAACAAAAAATTGGGTACGGTGAGCAGCTACCGCGATGGCGGTTTCGAGTACAGTTTTGTATTGGCAGACAGCCTGGGCCTCGACCTGGACGAAACCCATAAAATTTTACTTACCGATCCGGCAAAAGAACTAAAGATAAAAAGCGGCGAAGAGGATCACGACGGCGACAATGAAGAAGAAAACAATAACGATGTTATTTACTCGGGCAGCTTTCAATATGAAGAGTATGAATTAAAATCGATCCGTTTTACGATGCGGGCCGATAAAAAAGAACATTGGCCGGGCAACCCGCAGTTGGTTTACTTAAAAGCAACCGATGAGAACGACTTGCCGGTGGCCGATGGGCGGGTAGTTTTAAACCTTATAACAACAAACGTAAACCAGCACACAGCCAACCACCAGTTTGTGCCGGATACGCTTTGGACGCATCAACTTGCGTTGGATGCCGTTGGCGAAACAAAGATCACCATACCCGACTCTGTATTTCCGAAGGCAGATGTTGGGTACAATATAAATGCGCAATTTTTAAACTCCAATAACGAGCAGCAGAACACAACGGCGGAGAGCGAATTTAAATACCAGCGGTTCCACACGATAACCGATGTAGTTGACGATTCGTTAAAAATAAGCCACCAGGAATATGGCAAACCAGTTGCTGCAATGGGTATTGTGAGTACTTTAAACGCCGATGGCGATACGCTTACCCGGCAAAAAATTGCCCTGCCCGGCTTTGTGTTGATCAACCCGAACGCCAGCGAATACAATATCGAAACCGACAGTACAGATACCTATGTGGACATGAAAGATTTTGAAGGCAATATCTCCCTATCTACTGAACGCACCGCCGATTCGGTATTTATAAACGTGGCTAACCCGCGCAAGCTGCACTTCTTTTATTCGGTTTTCGCCGGCGGCAGGTTAATAGGCCAGGGGCAGGCCGACAAGCTTTTTTACCGCAAAGCCTGCAAACCGGGTACACCTTTTGCCATGGTAGTAAATTATGTATGGGCAGGTGTAGTTAAAACAGCCAACGTGTTCCCCAGTTACAGGCCCGACCTGTTAACCATAGCCGTAAAGCAACCGGTATCGGTTTACCCTGGCCAAAAAATACAAACCCTTGTAGTGGTTACTGATGCTTCCGGCAAGCCTCTTCCCAATACCGATGTTACCGCATGGGCTATCACCAAAAAATTCAGTTACAGCATGCCCAATATACCCTTCCTGGGCAAACAGGGCAGGTACATTAAACCAAAAAATGAGTTTAAACTGGGTACTCCCAACCTGCAAGGGCAATTAAAATTGGGCTGGCAACGCTGGAGCCGCGAAATTGGGCTGGATAGCATTGCCTACTACCGGTTTACGCACCCCCAAAACAATATCTACCGCATAGCAGAACCGGGCATTGATACCGTAACGCAAATAGCCCCCTTTGTAGTAAACAACGGCGACATAGTCCCGGTACATATCCTCTACATCGATCGGCTGCCGGTTTATTTTAGCCAGGCACAGCAATTGCAGCCATACAGCTTTAAGGTATCTCCCGGCTACCATTCGCTGATGCTGCGTACCGCCGGGCAAATTATAGAAGTGGATAGCGTTATGGTAGAGCGCAATAAAAAACTCATCCTCGGCATAAACGCCAATACCTATGCCACGCAAAAAGTACCGGATACCTTATCCACCTCCGAGGCCAATAACATCAATAAGTTCCTGGTAAGCGTTATAAACAATTTTGATGGGCGGCGGGCGATGATCGCACAAACCGACAGGATCTTCTTTTTAAACCCTGCCGCTAAATCCGGCAGCGCCGTGCTTACCGGCCCGCTTGCACCAAATTACACGATATACGACCATCTGGGCGACAAAGCTCAAGCTTTTTTAGCGGAGCCGAACTATAATTACCTTTTTGAGCCGGGGCTTATCCGCCAAAAAAGCATACCCGCAAGCTATCCATTTTCGCGTTGGCTGCGCAACATCAGCGGCACAACCAATTACAAGCAATATGTATTAACCAACAACGCCGCAGACAGCCTATGGCAGGATTACCTGGATAAACGCGCCAACACCACCCAATTATTTACCAATTTCCCCATAAACGGCCGAAACCTTGGGCGGCTAAAAATAGACCGCCTGCCAACAGCGAACGAAAAACTGGCATTTATTAAAAATGTTATTCTTTACCGTAATGATGACCCCGATTATATTAGGGTTTACCCAGGTAATACCACCGACCTGGGCCTACTTGCGCAGGGAAAATACAGATTGTTCTTTTTGCTGCAGGGCGACCGGTACGACATAAAAGATAACATAGAGATTAAAATGCATGGTTTGAATTATTACAGGTTCGGTATTTCGCCCACACACGGCAGGGATTCGGTAAGTATTAAAATTGCGCGGGTAATTAACAACCGCAAGAACGAGCCATACCGCAATGCGGATAACGAAATTGAAAACGATGCACTGAAATTAAAAGAGGCATTTAACCAAAAATATTTCAGCATGGGCAACTTTAGTCAAACCCTAAGCGGTAAAATCATCGGCAGCGACGATAAACAGCCGCTTATTGGCGTTATGGTGAAAATTAAAGGCACAACGGCCGGCGCCATGACAGATATTAACGGCGAATTTAGGCTGCAGGTTCCGCGGAAGGGGAAAATTATAGTATCGTACCTTGGCTACCTCACGCAAGAAGTGGATTACGTGCCGGGCACAAACATCACCCTTAAATTAACATCTTTAAGTAACCAGTTGCAGGAGGTTGTTGTAATTGGTTACGGTTCCGTAAGGAGAAAAGATTTAACCGGTGCGGTGAGCTCGGTTTCGTTCGACCAACTTTTGGAAGGGCGGGTTGCGGGCCTTGTAGTAACCCAGGGCACGCCAGGTGGGGGCATTAACATCCAGATAAGAGGAGTCTCATCAATAGGTGCCAACGCGCCTTTATATGTTGTGGATGGCGAAATAGTGGCCAACCTGAACGGGCTAAACCCCGGTATGATAGGCGAGATAAGCGTATTAAAAGACGCCGCCGCCACGGCGATATACGGCGCGAGAGGTGCTAACGGCGTAATAATTATTTCTACCAAGCCCAAAGCAAACGCAGCAGTTGCCTCTGCTGATGCACCAAAGGGCGGCGACCAAACCCTCCGCAAAAACTTCTCTGATTACGCCTACTGGCAACCCAAACTCATAACCGACGAAAACGGCATAGCAAGTTTCACCACTGTTTTCCCGGATGATATTACCAACTGGCGCACCTTTGTGGTGGGCATAAACGGGCAGCGGCAAAGCGGCTTTGTAGAAAAGCAGATAAAATCCTTTAAACCCCTAAGTGCCAACTTTATTGCGCCGCAATTTGCGGTGGAGGGCGACGAGATGAATTTGATAGGCAAGGTGATGAACTATAACTCCACCCCGGTTAGTGTTAACCGCACTTTTAGTTATAACGGCAAGGTGCTAACACAAGGCGACTTACAGGTAAGCAATGCTAAAATAGATACGCTGAACATTACCGCCTCGGCTACCGACAGCCTGGAGTTTGAGTACAGCATTAAGCGCGATAACGGCTATTTTGATGGCGAGCGGCGCAAAATACCTGTGGTAAAACAAGGCGTACAGGAAACCAAAGGCATTTTTGAAGCCATGGACCGGGATACCACCATCAGCCTTAAATTCGACCCGGCAATGGGGCCGGTAACTTTTAGGGCCGAAGCCTCTGCCCTGCCCGCCCTTGCCGAAGAAGCTAAACATCTGCGCGAATACAAATACCTGTGCAACGAGCAATTAGCCTCAAAATTAAAAGGGTTGTTAGCCGAGAAACGCATTAAAACCTTTTTGAGCGAGCCTTTTAAATACGAGCGGAATATTTTGGACGTGATAAAAAAACTACAGGATAACCGCAAACCATCAGGCACCTGGGGCTGGTGGAACAACACCGATGAGGAATTATGGATAAGCCTGCATGCGGTAGAAGCGCTTACCGCAGCGCAAAACATGGGCTATACCGTGCAAATGGATAAACAAAAACTGACCGATTACCTGGTATATCAAATGGAAAGCTACCGCGGCGAAGACAAATTAACCTGCCTGCAACTGCTAAACAAATTAAGCGCCAAGGTTGATTACGCCAAATACTTCGGGGTGATAGAGAAAGAGTACAAAGCGCAAAAAGAAGTGACTAATTATAACCACTTCCGCTTGATGCTATTAAAACAGGAGACAGGGCTTATTGTAAAAACCGACAGCCTGATCAATACCGCACACAAAACCATGTTCGGTAACAGGTATTGGGGCGAGGAAAACTACCGCTTCTTTGATAATTCGGTACAGCTAAGTATTATTGCTTATCAAATTATCCGGGCCGAAGGCAAGCACCCCGAACTGCTTACCAAGATACGCGGTTACTTGTTAGAGCAGCGTAAACAGGGCCAATGGCGAAACACTTACGAATCTGCCCTGGTACTGGAAACCATCCTGCCCGATCTGCTGCAAAGCGGCAAGGCTTTAAAACCGGCGGTATTAACTATAAAAGGCGCAGCAACCGAAACGGTTACAGCTTTCCCATATACCACCACCCTAAAAGAGAACGCCATCAGCATCAGCAAAATAGGCAGCCTGCCCGTTTACATTACCGGCTACCAACAGTTTTGGAACGGCAAACCCGAAAAGGTAAGCAAGGATTTTGCAGTGGATACCTGGTTCGAGAAAAAGGGCGATAAACTTACAAAACTAAAAGGCGGCGAGGCGGTAGAGCTTAAAGCCGAAGTCACTGTAAAAGGCGATGCCGAGTTTGTGATGGTGGAGATACCCATCCCTGCCGGCTGCTCGTACGAAAGCAAAGACCAGCAATGGGCCAATAACGAGGTACATCGCGAGTTCTTCAAAGAAAAGGTGAGCATATTTTGCCGCAAACTTAAACAAGGCACCTACACTTTTACCGTAAACCTGATGCCACGCTACAGCGGCAAATACAACCTAAACCCGGCCAAAGCCGAGCAAATGTATTTCCCGGTGTTTTATGGGAGAGAAGGGATGAAGTCTGTTGTCATTGGTTCCTTGGTTCAGTAGTTCATTGGTGGGGAGATAGTTAAACCGTCATGCTGAAATTTTTTCAGCACCCCATCATAAAAGTAACCACAAAACCATACCCTTTGCAGGCAGATTTGCGTGCTGAATACCTGCCGTGTGGGGTCCCGAAATAAATTCGGGATGACGTTGGGGTTTAAACAGGCAGCGCCCGCAAAAAGGTGGGTATTGATGATTAAAAAAAAACGCCATTGAGGCACGAAGCAATCTCTACACAGGACGATGGTTTGGACATAATGCAGAAAAGCGAGGAAATCCTCGCTTTTCTGCATTATGTTAGCCGCCAACTGAAAACTGTCAACTACTGCACCAGGTTCAACTCATTCTGGAAAATCTTAGCATACTTCCTTCTATCAAACTTATAAAGTTTTGCTGCGCGGTACGATACGCCTTTCTGCTTCTCGTCCAGTTCCTTTAAAAAGCCGTAGCTCAGCATCTTTTTTCGGAAGTTGCGCTTATCAAGTTTTTTGTTTAGCACCGCCTCGTATAGGGACTGTAGTTGCGTAAGCGTAAATTTCTCGGGCAGCAGCTCAAATGCTATGGGCTGGTAATTTAGCCTGCGGCGGATCTTGTTGAAGCCTGTGTTAAAAATTTCGCTGTGGTCGAACGCGAGTTTCGGCAGATCATTTACCGGGTGCCAAAAAGCCGATTTGGCGTATTGCGTTACCGGTTTCACTTCTTTTTGCCCGTTAATGCGTATTAGCGCATAATAAGCAACAGTTATAACGCGCCCCTGCGGATGGCGTTTTACCTCGCCAAACGTATGGAATTGCTGCATATGCAGATCGCGAAGGCCGGTGAGCTCGTATAAAATACGCTCGGCGGCATCATCAATACTCTCATCCTGCGATACAATGTAGCCCGGTAATGCCAGCCAATCTTTAAAGGGTTCCTCATTACGTTCAATAAGTAATATCTTCAATTCGCCGGCCTCAAAGCCAAAAATTACACAGTCGATAGAGAATACCGACTCAAATGTAGGTAACTTTACTTCCAAAAGTTTTTATATTTAGGTTAATCGGTTAAATATATACCTTAAAATTCATTACAAAAATAATAAATTAAATTTAATGGTGTAATTTCGACACCTTATATTCGTGGCTCCTAATTTACCTTTGTAAAATGCGTAAACTAAATAAAATTGCAGTTCTTACTTCAGGTGGCGATGCACCCGGCATGAACCCGTGTATCCGCGCCGTTGTACGCACTGCTATATATAACCAGTTAGAAGTTGTTGGGATAAGGCAAGGTTACCAAGGCCTTATCGACAATAACATGTACGATATGAATACCCGCTCGGTTAGTAACATACTTAATCTTGGCGGTACCATCTTAAAAACTGCCCGTTGCCTGCCCTTCCGTACAGATGAAGGTATGTTAACAGCTTACAACAACATTAAAGCGCAGGGAATTGATGGCATTGTAGTTATAGGCGGCGATGGCACTTTTACCGGCGCGTTGCGTTTCTCCAAACGTTTCTCGGATATTGCAGTAATGGGTGTACCGGGTACTATTGATAACGACCTGTACGGTTCTACTTATACCCTTGGGTTTGATACCGCTACCAATACCGTAATTGAAGCAATTGATAAGATACGCGACACTGCCGATGCGCACGACCGCCTTTTCTTTATCGAAGTAATGGGCCGCGATTCGGGCGCTATTGCGTTGCGTGCGGGTATCTCCTGCGGTGCGGAAGCTATTTTGCTGCCAGAACGGGCTACTGCAATTGACGACCTGATAGAAAGCCTTAAAGCAGGCCAGTTCAATAAAAAATCATCCAGCATTGTAATTGTTGCCGAAGGCGATAAGAGCGGTGGTGTGTACGATTTGGCTGAGCGTGTGCGCGGGCAGGTTAAATTTTACGACATTAAAGTTACCATATTAGGGCACTTACAGCGCGGTGGCAGCCCTTCGGCGTTCGACCGCATATTGGGCAGCCGCCTTGGTTTTGCTGCCGTTAATGCCTTAATAGCCGGCAAATCGCAAATGATGGTAGGGCTTGAAGCTAACCACATCAAACTCACTACGCTGGAAGAAGCACTTACCCAGCACCAGTTTAAGCTGGAAGACGATTTGATGCAAATGTCAGAAATCCTGTCCATCTAAATGATAGCAGTTGTATATAGTGGATCTAATAATGCAGGTTGGCGTTTAGCCTACAAAGGGCGCACTATTGCCTCTTTTAATACCAATGCCATCAATCCCTATTTCAACGATGAGAAATACATTACCGCATTGCTTAACCGCAATATCAACCTCATCCATCATGCAGAAGAAATAAGGCGCATTTATTTTTTTGGCGCCGGCGCTTCTTCAGACGAACGGAAAAAGGTAGTGCAGGATGCCCTGGAAGGTTTTTTTAAATTTGCCAGGGTTACTGTTGAGCATGACATCGCCGCAGCGGCCATCGCCTGCTGTAAAAATAGCCCCGGCATTGTAAGCATCTGCGCAAGCGGAACCAACGCTGCCTGGTACGACGGCAAAAAGGTTAAACCAAATAATTTTGGCCTCGGTTACATTCTGGCCGACGAAGGCAGCGGTAACTGGCTGGGCAGGCAACTCATTAAAAGTTTTATGAACGAGTCGCTCCCGGCAAATTTGCGCAAGAAATTTGTACATAGTTACGATGCCGACCGCAAGACGCTATTAGAGAAAGTTTACCGCAAAAAAGAACCTGCATTGTACCTCAGCTCTTTTAGCGATTTCTTTTTAGAGAACAAGAACGATATTTATCTGCGCAGTATCATTAAAACAGGTTTTACTAAGCTGATTGATACCTATTTGTTACCTTTGCAAAAAGAACACCCTGGCGCCCCTATCCATTTTGCGGGCTCGGTAGCCGCCAACTTCCAGGATTACCTGGCGGAGGCTGCAGCAGAGCGGGATATTAAAATAGCAGGCATTGTAAAAGAACCTATAAACAATTTGTTGACTTATTATTCAAATAAAAATTAGAAAAATCATGAAAATAGGAATTAACGGCTTTGGCCGTATCGGCCGTTTAGCTTTCAGGGCTGCAATTGAACGTGAAGACGTGGAAGTTGTTGGTATTAACGACCTTGTTGAGCCAGATTACATGGCATACATGTTGAAATACGATTCGACCCATGGCCAGTTCAAAGGCACCATTGCTGTTGAAGGCGGCCACTTGGTAGTAAACGGTAAAACCATCCGCGTAACTGCCGAAAAAGACCCTGCAAACCTTAAATGGGATGAAGTAGGTGCCGAGGTGATCATCGAATCGACCGGTTTATTTTTAACATTAGATACTGCACAAAAACATATTGATGCAGGCGCTAAAAAAGTGGTTATGAGCGCTCCTGCAAAGGATGATACCCCTACATTTGTAATGGGTGTAAACCATAAACTATTAAAAGCCGAACAAACTATCGTTTCAAACGCATCATGTACTACCAACTGTTTAGCGCCTATCGCTAAAGTATTGGATGACAAATTCGGTATCGAAGAAGGTTTAATGACTACCGTACACGCGGTTACAGCTACACAAAAAACAGTTGACGGCCCATCGGCTAAAGACTGGAGAGGCGGCCGTGGTGCTTACCAAAACATCATCCCTTCATCAACCGGTGCTGCTAAAGCGGTTGGTTTAGTTCTTCCACAGCTAAAAGGCAAATTAACAGGCATGAGCTTCCGTGTTCCGGTTGCCGATGTTTCTGTTGTTGATTTAGTTGTGCGTTTAAAAACCCCAACTTCTTACGAAGGCATCAAAGCTGCGATGAAAGAAGCTTCTGAAGGCGAATTGAAAGGTATTTTAGGTTACACAGAAGATGAAGTAGTATCTGAAGATTTTAAAGGTGATGCACGCACATCAATTTTTGATGCAAAAGCAG
>NZ_CAMLOV010000127.1 GCF_946481715.1 uncultured Mucilaginibacter sp.
TGAGATATGAGATATGAGATATGAGATATGAGATATGAGATATGAGATATGAGATGTGAGATGGGGCGGCGAGTTGCCGCTGGCCAAATTAACACCTTCGTGTTTACCACCTTTATCGTATATTCCGCTAAAATTCCCTTATCGCTTATTTAGCTTCATGAAAAATATCTACTACGGCTGGTTTATGCTGGCGGCTTTAACCCTTATGTATGCCACCACAAACGGCGTAGGCGCTTATGCTTTAACGGTGATGCGGCCCTTGCAGATCAAGTCCTTCGGGCTGGATGCGCAAAGCGCGGCATTCCTGCCCACCCTATTGTTTTTCACCATTGCTATTGCATCGCCTTTTATTGGCCGCATTTTGGATAGGTATAACCCGCGTAATGTTATTGCTATCGGCGCTTTAGGGGCCATCGCTTTAATTTTCTCGCTGGCGTATGTAACTAGTTATACCGCTTTGTGCGTGTTTTACGTACTGTATGGGGTTTGCATGGCGCTCGCGGGCATTATGTCGTTTATGTACCTCATCAATAAATGGTTCAACCATTACAAAGGGCTGGCAACCGGCATCATGATACTTGGCTCCAGCCTGGGGGGCATGATCTTTCCACGAATTGCCGTAATAGCGGGGGCCGACTGGCAAACATCTTGTATGTACCTGGGCATCGCGTCAGCCATCTTACTGCTGCCGTCGTTGTTGCTCATCAAATCTGACCCGGCTGTAATAGGAAGCGTTCCGGATGGCGCATATTTTCCCGAAAGGCCTGATGCAAAGCCCGCCGGGCCCGACCGTTCCCTTAGCGATGCTTTACGCTCACCTACATTTTATATGGTGCTTTTAGTTACCGCCATATTGTGGTTTTGCATAAAGGGGTATCATCAAAATCACGGGTTTGTGATAAAGGATCTGGGGGAAACTCCGGCTTTTTCGGCCAAGCTGTTGGGCTATTTTTCCCTGACGGCCATAGTTGGCAAGTTATTTTTTGGCTACCTAAGCGACAAGATCACTAAGGAATATATTATAGCCGCCGCCATTGCGGTAATGGCCGGCGACTTTTTTATCATGCAAACTTTAAGCACCAACCCCGGGGTGTTAATCGCTTTTGCGCTGATTGCCGGGTTTGGTTTTGGCGGGGCATTCACGCTTATACAGGTGTGGGTAGCCAGTATTTATCGCGGCAAAAGCTACGGCTCGGTTTTAGGCATTGTAATAATGGTTGACGAATTGGCCGGAAGCGCAGGCATGTTAGTATTAGGAACCCTCCGGAAAGTGAGCGGAAGCTATAAAACCGGGTTCGATCTGATGCTGATTTTATGTGCGGTTGCAATTATAACCGCAGTGATGGTACGGCGATTCCGGACCACCGGCCGTTCCGCGGCGCGGGCGTAGATAGAACCCCATGTCATTGCGAGTATCCACCAGGGCATCCTGGGAAAAAAATGTAATCACGTTAGGTGATGTTGTTCTGTTTTGCTCGTTAGGTGAGGCAGTGGGTTATTTAAAACCTGTGGATGTCACTTTTCTTTGGCAGCAAAGAAAAGTAACCAAAAGAAACTGCCGGCTGCGCCCTGTTCTATGAAAGGCAGTGCTTTATCAGTTTCAGTCGTTGCCGAACAGGACAAGGCCGGTTTTTGTGTTCTTCGTTGGGTCCGCCGGTGAGTGATTAAACGGGTATTGACAATCAAGCATTTAACGTCACGTCATCGCGAGGAAAGCGTAGCGGCGAAGCAATCTCCGGCAAGCAGGTCCACTATGAAGAGCCGAGATGCGAGACCGCTATGCAAAGCCGCTCTGCTTGCCGAGCTTCGCTCGCAATTGACGAGGGGAGACAGGGCGGGGCGGCGCTTCAATCTATTGATTGAAGTATTCTTCATATACAATTTTGCCATCTTTTACTTTGTACAGGCATAGCTCTTCCAGTGTAAACGATGTTTTGTCCTTCAATTCAAACGCGATGGTTAGTTTGTAAACAATATTGTTCCCGGCTACCAGCGGCTCGGTAATGGCAATAACGGTTTCTTTTTCAACGGTTTCGAGGAATTTGTTGCAGCGGGCCATAATATTTTTTAGCCCTTTGGTTTCCCTGGTTTCTGGGTCAGCTACATCCTCATACGAAATAGCATCGGGCGAAAAAAGTTCATAGTTGAGCGCATGGTTTCCCGCAGCGGTGTTTTGGTACAGCGTTTTTGCTATTTCAATCGTTGTCATTTAATAAGTGTTTGTGATGTATATATTTTGCCGGATCGATCATTCGTATCACGGCGTTCTTGTTAATATTTTTTCGAGTTTTAAAAAAGTCGTATTCCACCCATCCAAATAATCATGGGCAGATCTTTCGCCTACACCGGCATGTTCAAACCACATCCGGGTATAAGATGCTTCCGGTGCAAACCGTACCGAAACCTGTGATATTACTCCCGGCTCACTTTTCCATTCCCATGTAAAAGCCAGCTTCTCAAATTCAATAATTTCGGTATAAACCCCGCTGCAGGTATGCTCGGCATGGTCGGCGTTGCTAAATGTTACTTCAAATCTGCCCCCGGTGCGCACATCCAAGTTCGCTTTCAGCCCTGTGCCGGCGGGGTCTGAGCCGAACCATTTCAGCACCAATGCCTGGTCGGTCCAGGCCTTCCACACGGCTTCCACCGGGCAGCGGATCAATTTTTCAATCTTTACGGTATCATCATTTTTCAATTCCATATTCGCCGGTTTGGTTATTATTACGCAAATATTAGCATACTGCCTTTATTGGCAAAACGTTATTTTTCTATCAAATCAATCGGAAAAAACGATTAGTAATTAAGTTGGATAAATATTAATGTTAGTTGTTATAAAGGTTTAAAATTCCGTACTACAAGTATTTACAGGCATGCTATATTTCAGTACTTTAGCTTTTCGATATATATAAGTAACATGAAAAAAATCATACTTGCCTTATTGTTGTTAAGTTCAATTTATAATATAGTAAATGCCCAAAACACAGAAAATGGGTACGACGAGTATATAAAAGGGAACGCAGCGCTTATCGAGACGAAACCAGATACGGTTGCAGCGGTGAAGCTTTTTAAAGCAGCCGCCCAAAAAGGAAGTGTGCCGGCTGCTGCGGCATTAGCAAGATTATATGAAACCGGGAGCGGCGTAAAACAAGATTATACGGAGGCCCTGCTATGGTATAAAATGCTGGGTACCGATTACGAGTCTCGTGCCCGGAAACGAATGGTTTTTGCGCAAGCGGCCAAAAGCTCGGGCAAGCCGCTTGTGTTTTCATCCATACATAATTTTAAGGGTGCGTTTTTGCCAGGGTATAACAAGATTGTGCTTAACGCGGCTTATGACTATGACAACATTTATGATAAGCTGCAATATACAGCTGTTGATTACCGTATTATCGATTTGAAAACCATGCGCTTTGACCTCATAAGCCCACCCTACTCATGGAACGACGATGCAATATTGAATAGAAAGAGTAACGGAACAGATGCCGATATGATGCATATGGCTGCCTATGAACCGGGTACAGCGCCCGATTCTTTACGCCACGCAGATCATGAAATACTTAAAAATGTGATGAAAACCGGCGATGAAAAATACAGTGGTGTTTTTGGCAGGTTTATTTCGCAACTTAATGATGGTAGTTTAATATACGCTGTAGTTAACGAAAAGAGCGGCGGTAAAGCCATTAAAAATGATGTAGAGATATATCGCCAGCCCAGTGTTAACAGTACGGTTTTAGAACCGTATTTTGTGATTAAAGACATGGCTTTCCCTAAGCCGGATATTGTTATTAGCGAGGATGGCAAAAAGGTTATGTATCTTGATTATGGTTATGGTAACCGTTGCCCGGTATATGATATCCCGTCGAAAAAAAAAATTGCGGTACTTGATCTTAGTCGGGGCGAACTATCGGGCTTACTCAAGTTTACGCCCAATGGAGACTCTTTAGTGATATGCCGCCAGGATTTAATGCAATATTGGACAATGGCCATCCGCGGCAAAGGTTCCTCCAATTATGTACATATACCCACAAAAGACCTGGACGAGAATAGCGAAGAATATGGCTTTAATGAAGATGAGAAGTATGCCAATGTAAAGCGTACCAAATATCCTTTTATAATGGATTATACGCCCGATTGTAAGCAATTTTTGGTTGCAACCAGCAATAAAGTGGCCATCATATCTATGGATGGCAGCCCAGCAAAGTTTATAGCGACACCAGGTATCAATTTGCAGTATGTGGTAGCGCAAAGGGTATATACGGATGATGTTTACAGGAAATTTTCGGCCAACAGAACCGCGCTGCTTAATAAAGTACAGGATGAGTCGTACCGCCGGCAACAGGCAGAACGTTTGGGCAGAAGCAGGGAAGCGGAGGAGCGCCGTATGGCTAATGAAAAAGCGATTGCCGATTACCGCAGGGCGCACCCATTTGGCAGCCAGGCCAGCAGCTCATCTAATAATTCAACCCCCTCAAACGCTGCACAGCAAGAGGCCGAGCGCCACAGCAGGGCCATGAATGATATTTACCGCAGTACAGAGAAAATGCAGAGTGATTTTGCCAAAAAGTGGAAAGAGTAATGTACCCCGCCGGCTGGTATTTCATTGCTATTTTACGCGCCCGGATGCTGATAATTTAAGCGTATGTGCTTAATTGCATGGGGTGTGGCGGTGCGGTGATAACACCGACCGCAGGCTGAATTGCGTTACTTTACACACAGATACTATGCAACACTGGGTTACATTTCTCTACAAGGTCATCTTTCACTGCCTCATTGAGGGAATTACTGAAATAGCTTGCATGTTAGAAATAATGCACCTCGGGACCGTAAATTGTCCAAAGCAAATTTTAATAAACGTACCTGCCGGCTCCTATGGTTGACTGCATTCTTTTCAAATATAAAAAATAAAATGCCGGTAAATTACTCACCTGACAAATATTAAGATTCGTATCATAGCTTTTTTAATTCCTCATAAAGTCCGTAATAAGATGCTTTACCGTATGTGGTTTCTGTTTCTTTCTCAAATAAATCTTTAATCTGCTTGATCTTTAAATTTTCAATTATCCCCGCACGCCAAGCCTTCCAAATATCAGCTGGAATGCGTTTTTTACTTGTCCATAGGAACTCTTCCGCACAAAGGTTAAAATAGTCAATAATTAGATTTCTTTCTTTACCCGTTAAAGACCTCCTATCGTCCAATTTGAGTTCATTGATCAAGTCATTCATTTTATTATCATACCGTTCGTTAAACGTTTTGAAAAGTTCTTTAAACACAAGGTCGTTCTCTATTTTTAATTTCAGACTTCCGTAATAGATTGTCGCTATGGCTCCAAGGGCTCCTATAAAAGCACTCGCGTCTATTATTTTCGAAGTGTAAAAAACTATCGATGCAATGAATATTATAGTGAATAAGATGTTGTCGCTATTTCTTTTTAAGTATTTCATTAGATTATTTATGGCTTTCATAAGAACTATCTATTATGTAAGACACAGATTTCAGACTGTAATGTAGCCGTTTTTAGCCATGTCTAATATCAATTGTTGAAATATGGGAAAATCATCCATTAAACCAGACTGCCTTATTTCTTTTATCTTAGCAGCTACCTTAGGATTGTAAATTCCACCTATTTTTTCCTTAAGTTGTAGTAGTTCAGCGAAAATCTTCAATTGCTCAAAACTCCTTTCGAACGCTGATATATTTTCCGGGTTAACTTTGCTAAGTCTTGACGCTGCATCATTTGAAATATTAAGGTCGCCAGGATAGCTGACAATTCGCTGATCAGAGTTTTCTACAACTCGATTATTTAAACTATTAGCGAAAAATTCATCTCGTGGTCCGCGATGTAACCGCTGGTAATCCTTATCCGATGTTTTGTTTGAATGAATGAGCAAATAAGTAGTTCTGTTCAAAGGAACCTCAATCATATTTTCTATTCCAAAAATGCCAGTTTCATTTAACAAACCCGATTCGTCGTAAATGCAAATAGGATTATCTGATGTTATTAACGGACATGTTTCCGGAACTGTAAGGACTTCCATGTTACAATCCATTTTGTAATTCACGAAGTCTTGCCAATCTTTAAAATGCTCAATTAGCCAGCGCTCTTTATAAACTTTCTTCATATCCGAAAGGACCTGGTCGATGTGTTCATCGGAAAAGGACAATCTCTCACCGGCATAATTAAGAGTAATTCTGCCCCCTTTACCGATTTTAGCTAACCTGCTATTTCGAATATGGGATATCATATCTTCCAAACCCCTTATCTTTTCTTTCAGAAAATAAGGCCTCCTGAAACGCAAACTTAGAATTGTATTTAATATTTCTCTTTTGGTATCTTGGTGTAATGAGAAAACTTCCGGGTCAGTTAACAAGCCATATACCTTAGGATAGATACTATCAACCTCCTTTGCATACCATTTTTCAAATGCATACGGATCCCCAATATCCTTATATGAAAAAGTATAAATATTCTTTTCAGCGCAAATATCCCGTGTTGGCAATCGTTTTACTTCCTCATTAGCACCTCGTCGTTGGGTATCTACAAAAAAAAGCTTACCTTCTGCCTGTGCGAAATTTTTGAGGTAAGACTTAGGGATATAATGCTGATGTATCGGTTCGTTTTTAGCCATTATGTATTTATAGCAAGCTTAGTTGGGGTCGTTGCCTTCATACTAAGTTATAAGCATCCCCGACCTTATTTAAATGCAAGGTATAAACTAATTGCAGTACCGATAATTCCAGCGATCCAAGAAATCACTTCTACCCATGATCTTAACTTA
This sequence comes from uncultured Mucilaginibacter sp., assembly GCF_946481715.1. The sequence goes on from NZ_CAMLOV010000127.1 coordinate 6,778, forward strand.
CTCCGAACATTCACAGACAGAGATTGGTCATTAGGGATAATAAGTTGCTGTCCGATGTTATGTGCAGCCGTTGTATTCGAAGAATCTTTCACCAGTAGTACGGCTTCATTCCTCAAAACTTTGATTGAACTTTTTAAATCGAATAGTCCTTTTCGCCATTCTCGCTTAATGTGTTCGCGATCAGTAGTTACGATTTTAATCGGTCCAATTTTAGTGTCGAAGTCGATTTCGTTCCAGGCACGTACATGCCTTTCGCAGCCAGGAAACTTGATGTTTATAAACGCTGCAACTTCCTTCAAGATTTCATCGAGTTTGGAATAAGTATCCATCAGCATTTTTTTGTCAGATTCAGTCAATTCATAACCACGTTCAGCTGCACGAAGATGTATGATATCTGGTAGCGCCGCCGTGCGCAGCATAAGTGCATCAAGAATGTGGATGTCATTGACAGTCATTGAGTTTGGCGTTGGTTCAACACACTGGGTTCCGGCTTCTGCAATCATGATTTGGTTGTCATAGTTTAATAATCGGAGAATTATAAAACTACTGAATTCGACGTATTTTAACTAATATATCACTGAAATGTGTAAAACCGGCGCGTCTAGGGGTCCACGCCTGGATGTAAATATCTTTCAGCGTCCACGCTTACGGCACCCGATGCAACCTAAGTTTAGCTGTAATCTTAAAATGTGGAAAAGTCCGCCACGATTGATTCAATAATTTAAAGCAAATCATTTGAATTTGTTAAACATTTAAATTAATTAAAAAAGAAAGATTATGGCAATTAAATCAGGCCCAAAGAAAACAGCTAAATCCACAGGAGAACCGGATAAGCGCCAACGCGATAACAAGGAAACACCGGGTAATACACCGTCACTGAAACCACACGAACATAAAAAAGGGAAGTAGAAATTCGAATTTTGTTTCAACCCTGAGTGTGCCAGCGTATGAGCTTTGCCGTGACTATGCAGATGGACAGGAAAAGCCGCTCTGCTTGCCGATGGTCGCCGCGCTTCGCAATGCCGTTGGGGATTGGGTGGCTTCGCACTTGCACTGCCCCAACCCACCTAAACCCGACCGGCGGGAAAGCCCGCTTCTATCGGCGGCTGGTACATAGGGCGGGGCTACCGGTACAAAAGCACCACTGACCCTGCTTTTCTAAACAGTGGGTTGATTCGGCCTGTGTCTGGCGTTTTTTATAGCCTGGCGTAAGTATACAACGCAGAAAGCTCGTAGCGTACCTGCCACCTAATTATTGGGTTTTAAATACGCCACTACCAAAAAAGATGAGATGTTATAAACCTATAATACAATACTCCAAATATCACAGTCAACGCATAACGATGCCAACCGATTCCTGCGGTTCTGCAAAAGTTTAAAGCCATCAAAATGATAATTGCTATTAGCGGCAAATCAGTTAACAGATTGATCATGTCCTTGTCATTGGTATAATGTAACAGCGTTTTCACGATGGGGGTATATACTTCGGCAAACACAATCGGTATATCCAAAATAAAATTAGTGCCGTATATGAATGCAAATACAGTAAGGGCTTCTATAAAGTTATAATTCCTCCTGTTTTGCGTTCCCCAGCTAATTCCGCAAAAAAAATAACCGATGAAAGACATTCCCAACAAAATAATGAACAATGAAATGGTATCACCAATCTTTGTGGCGTGGCTGATATCTTCCTTTGTAAGTGGGATATTCTTTTCTGCCAAAATAAACGGCAAGACAGTATGGGAGAAAATTGAATATAGAAAAATGGAGAAGACAAAATAGGAGATTGGCGATTGCAGCCTCTTTCGCCGGCCATTCAAATAACCAAGTATATTTTCCCCGGGGTGAAGGATCATTTGGTAACAGGTAAAAAACTGCCGCACTGGGCCATTGGCAAACGCTGTCAGGATTTCTTCTAAAAAAGCTTTCTTGTCTAGCGGGCCTACGTCAGTCTTTTGGCCACATGTTCTGCAATAAACGTGCGATGCCGGTGAACTGCAATTTCTACAGGTAATTCTATTGTTCATCAGTGCTTAGGTTAATTAAGGACTTCAATGTAGTGTATTATTAATATACGTCAAATAGTATAAGTCAAATAATATCTTAAAACCGGGAAAATTGAGATTCCGCTCTCCACGCGTCATTGCGAGGTACGAAGCAATCTCCCGGTTAGCAGGGCGGACTTGCAGAGCGGCTTTACTCTCCACGCGTCATTGCGAGGAACGAAGCAATCTCCCGGTTAGCAGAGCGGCTTTGCTGTCGGTGCGTGGTGGTTAATGCCGGGCGGACTTGCATAACCGCTCTGCCTGCGTAGAGATTATTAATGTTTTTGATTTTTTCTTTAAGGTATTAATGAGCTCCCTTCGGTCGGTTGTCTTCGTTCCTCGCAAAGACGGGGTGGTTAATAGGACGGACTTGCTGAGCGGTGTTGCTCTTCACAATGTCATTGCTTGTTGGTTATTGGAGGGCGGCTCTGCCTGCGTAGAGATTGCTTCGTACCTCGCAAAGACGGGGTGGTTAGGGTTTTGTGCCCCAATGACGACATAGTTAGGGTTTCGTACCTCAGCAATGACGGCGTTGGTTAATGCATAACTGCCAATTGTACCGAAGAATTACTATTTTGCAATATGGTTTTTCAAAGAGGCGGTTGCGTGTACATCATGACTAACAAGTACAACTCGGTTTTGTATACCGGCGTTTCATCAGAACTCCTCAGTCGTGTGTGGGACCATAAAAATAAGACTTATCCTGAAAGTTTCACCGCCCGGTATAATTGCTATAAACTTGTTTACTACTGCTTCTACCCGCATATTGAAGAGGCTATAGCAATAGAAAAGGCAATTAAAGGCAGTAGCCGGGCATATAAAAAGCAATTGGTTAACGCTATGAACCCAGAGTGGAAGGATTTATACGATGGGTTGCTGGAAGAATAAATTATACTGTGCTTAATCGATGGGTTGGCAGTGTTGACTTGCAGAACGGCTCAACTCTCCACGCGTCATTGCGAGGTACGAAGCAATCTCCCGGTTAGCAGGGCGAACTTGCAGAGCGGCGTTGCTCTTCACAATGTTGGTGGGAGGTGGTTAACGGAAGGCGGCTCTGCCTGCGTAGAGATTGCTTCGTACCTCGCAAGGACGGCGTTGGTTAGGGCTTCGTGCGCAATGACGACATGGTTAATGCAGGGCGGACTTGTATAGCCGCTCCGCCTGCGTAGAGATTGCTTCGTACCTCGCAAAGACGGGGGTGGTTAAGGCTTCGTGCCCAATGACGACGTGGTTAATGCAGGGCGGACTTGCAGAACCGCTCTCCTCTCCCCGCGTCATTGCGAGGTACGAAGCAACCTCCCGGTTAGCAGGGCGGACTTGCAGAGCGGCTTTGTTGTCGGTGCGAGGTGGTTAATGGAGGGCGGCTCTGCCTGCGTAGAGATTATTAATGTTTTTGATTTTTTCTTTAAGGTATTAATGAGCTCCCTTCGGTCGGTTGTCTTCGTACCTCGCAAAGACGGGGTGGTTTGGCCTTTGTTGGTGCTGCCGCCAACGAAGCGAAATAATAAAACAGATTGAATTGGCCGTTGTAAATCAATGGTGCCCTCCGGTATTTATGTTTTAATTAAAAAAACTTGCCCGGTTGTCAACCCAAATTAATATTTTACGTACAAATAAATTCTTTGCAACCTTTAAATAGTTGAATGAACCATTGGTTACGTAAATACGAAAGGATAGTTAAGGGGCAACAAGGCCTTACCTTAGCAACTGCCAAAGGGCCGCTTATATACTGGAAAAATCAACTTTTTTTTAGCTTTTTATTATGCTGCCTGCCCTTTTGCTTAATAGCCGCAATACCGGGTATTTACATGGCGCTAATAAACGGGTATGTTAACATTGCCATTGCCGATGCTGCCTGTGTGCTGGTTATTGCTGTGGTAACGTTTGCCAACCGCCTGCCGCTGCGGCTGCGCAAACTGAGCGTTGTAGGGGTGTTTTACTTCCTGGCGGTGTTCCTTACCAATAACCTTGGCTATTTTGGGCCCGGGGTGTTTTATTTATTTGTTATAACCATCCTGTCGGCTTTAATATTCCAGATAAAATATGCATACTGGAGCGTAGCGGCCAACACCGCATTGCTTTTGTTTTATGCCCTGAATATCCAATTCCGGTTTTTTGAGTGCGCGCTTAACAGCGTTTATACAGCCGGTAAATGGATCGCGTTCAGCTCTAACCTTACGTTCCTCAGCATTGTACTGGTGGTGATGATACACCATATTTTCAGGAGCCTGGAAACCACCATGGTTAATAAAGATGTATTGCAGGAGCGGTACAAAAGTATTTTTGAACTTAGCCCGCTGCCTATGTGGCTGTTTGATACGCAAACGCTGGCGTTTGTGGATGTAAACGAAGCTGCTGTAAGGAACTACGGTTATTCGAAAAGCGAGTTTTTACAAATGACCATAAAGGATATTCGCCCCGCCGCAAACACGGTGGAGTTGGAGCAACTTGTGGAGAACAACCGGCAGTCGGGCGTGTTTTATGCGGGGCACGCCCAGCACGTAACAAAAAGCGGCGAAACGATATTTGTAAATATAGAGAGCAACTTTTTTTCGCTGGAGGGCAGGCAGGTGAGGCTGGTGCTGGCCACCGATATAACCGAGCAGTTGAACAGCGAGGTGGAAGCGCTAAACGCGGGCTTAAAAATAAAGGAATCGGAACTGAACCTGAGGGCTATTTTTAATAGCACCAATGATGGCTTCGTGTTACTAAACTCCTTTTGTTGCGTAAAGCAATTTAACTCGAAGGCTAAAGACTATATAAAGTTTGGCGCTGCGCCAAGGGAATTTGAAATTGGTAAAAGTATTTTTGATTATGTGGAACCATCGTGGCTTAAAAATTTTGAGGCGGTGATGCGAAAAGTGTACGCCGGCGAAATAGTGGAATACGACCGGAAATACCAGGCGGCACCCGGAGAACTGGCCTGGATACGCTATACCATAACACCGGTGTATGAGGGCGATACCATAAAAGGGGCCTGTATATGCGGGCGCGATATAACGGCGCGGAAATCGTACATTGAAGCGATTGAGCACCAGAATAAAATTTTCAGGGAGATATCGTGGATGCAGTCGCACCTGGTAAGGGCGCCGCTTGCCCGCATTATGGGGCTCACCACCATGCTGCATAGCCCTGCGGATGATACGGAGAAGGAAGAGATACTGAACTACTTAACCATATCGGCAAACGAGCTGGACAGCGTCATCATCAAGATCACCGAGCAATCAAACATGATCATCGAAAAATACCCCACCCCGCCGGTGCAGTCGCCCAATGCAGAGCGGTAATTATGAGTTTGTTGGCTGTTGTCATCAGTGGCGTTGCGCCTTTGTTGGTGTTGTCACCAACAAACCGGATGTTAAACTTCATTATTTGCTGTCTCTTAGCTGTTTTAGGGTTTCGTTCCATTCATCGTCTGTGAACGGTTCAGCTTCGGGCGCATTTTTTAAACTTGTTATCGCCCCAATTAATAAATATGTTTAAATTATGCCTCAATAAAAATACCATTAACCGCGCTGTAATGAGAAGAATTTTACTGATTTCCTTACTGTTTGTAACCAGCTTTGCGGTTGCGCAGATACCAAAAGCAAAGAAAAAAACCTTTGTAAACGATTACGCCAACGTACTTACTGCCGGCGATATAAAGGGACTTAACCAGAAAATATACATTATACAAAAACAGGCAGGCGTGCAGCTGGCCGTGGTACTGGTTGATAAAATACCGGCTGCCTATACCATAAAAACCTTCGCCAACAAAATAGGCAGCAAATGGCATGTGGGCAAAAATAAAAAAGGGCTGGTATATGTGGCGGCCCTGCAGCAGCACCAGCAGCGCATCGCTGTGGCCAGCAACCTGGATACGGTTTTTACCACCGCAAAATGCGAAGCAATACTGGCCGACATGAAAACCGCCTACCGCAATAACGATTATAACGGCGGATTAACCATTTTGGTAAACCGGGTGCATAATGCTTTGATTGCACCTGTGGCACCGGTTGCGGGGCCGCAACCGCAAACTGCGGCAGCCAAGCCAGCCATTGGGGGGACGGAAAAAGAGGATAATAGCCTGCCGATACTGGTGGGGCTTACCGTTTTAGGCCTGATCATATTGTTTATATTCAGGTATTTTAAAAACAGAAGCAGGCGGCAAATGGAGGCTTTTTATGCGCAGCAATACAACCAGGGCCCCGGCGGGCCGGGTGGTGGCTATGGCGGTGGTGGCTACGGTGGTGGCGGCGGCTACCGCGGGCAACGCAGGCGTGGATCTGGCGTGGGCGGCTTTGTTGCGGGTGCGGCCCTTGGCGCGGCCGGCGGCTATGCGGCGCGTTATATACAGGATAAAATGAATGAGAACGACGGTGCGGGCGCAGATACCCCTAACAACTTTGCGCAAACACCAATAACCGAAGATAATAACGAAAGCAACTGGGGTAACTGGGGCAGCGGCGACACGGGCGACAGCGGATTTGCGGACGACAGCAGCGATTCGTCATCCTCGTATGATAGCGGTTCATCCTCGTATGATAGTGGTTCGTCATCAGACAGCGGGTTCTCCTCAGATAGTGGCTCGTCCGACAGCGGGGCAAGTTCGAGCTGGTAGGGTTTTCGCCTTTTGCCTTCGCCGCTTTTGTTGGGTGTTTTTTGCCTTTGTTTGTGTTTTCACCAACAAACCGAAATGCCTGCGCCGCAACATCAAAAAAACCTGTTTTGCCGGCAATTTGCAAAGCCACAATTAAGCCGCCTTTTTTGCACCGGTCCGCACAGAAAATCAAAGAAAAACACCGAAAAACCGCAGAAAAACGCAAATTTCTGGACATCGCCATTTTGCTGTGCGAAACTGTACGAAAGTGTGCGAAACTGTACGAAGTTGTACGAGCCGCCGGAAAAATTGTACGAGCTGTACGAAACTGTACGAACTGTACGATTCGTACAGTTTCATACGATGCTCCTGGGTAATCCTGCCTGGGGTTTACACTTGCAATTTGGTAACTTCCTCATTACAACGCTGCAATAAATTTAACAGGTAGTTCATAATTACTATACTTGCATAATATTATAAATACTGATTTTATTATGAGATTTAACCTGATGGCCGGCTGCGCGCTGGCGATAATGGCTGTTGGCAGCGCCGCACAGGCACAGCAAACACCGCCAAGTCCCCCGGTATCCAACTACAACTACCACGATGCCTTTGCACCCTTGTTCTATACCAAAAATGGCAGTGAATACCGCGCGGCAGACGGCCAACCCGGCCCAAAATACTGGCAAAACCGCGCCGACTACCAATTAACCGCCCACCTGAACGACCAAACCAACGAAATAATTGGTACCGAAGCACTTACCTATACCAACAACAGCCCTCAAAGCCTCGGTTTCCTGTGGATGCAGCTTGACCAGAACCTGTTTAAAGCAGATTCGCGCGGTACAGCCATCATCCCACCAAGCGGAAGCCGTAACGGTGGGCGCGGCCAAATGCCTGATGGCGGGTATAAAATAAAGTCGGTAAAAGTGGGTGGCGTTGATGTAAAATACGCCATTAACGATACCCGTATGCAAATCTTCCTGCCCGAGGCACTTAAGCCAAACGGCGGCGTAATAAAGCTGAATATCGAGTATTCGTACATAGCCCCCGAGTATGGGTCTGACCGTACGGGCGTCCTCACCACAAAAAACGGCAAAATATATACCATTGCTCAGTGGTACCCCCGCATGTATGTATACGATGATGTAATGGGCTGGAATGCCCTGCCATATACCGGCCCAAGTGAGTTTTACCTGGAATACGGCGACTTCGACCTGGCTATAACCGCACCAGCGAACCACATTGTGGTAGCATCGGGCGAGTTGCAGAACCCTGCGGAAGTATACACCGCCGAGCAACAAAAACGTTGGGCAGAAGCCGAAAAAAGCGATGCCACGGTAATTATCCGCTCGGCAGATGAGGTGAACAAAGCAGAATCGCGCCCGGCAGGTAAAACTGAACTTACCTGGAAATTCAAGATCAAAAACGCACGGGATGTATCATGGGCATCGTCGGCAGCATTCATAGTAGATGCCGCCAAAATGAACCTGCCAAGTGGCAAAAAATCGATAGCTATATCTGCCTACCCTGTGGAAAGCAATGGCAACGATGCCTGGGGCCGCTCTACCGAATATGTGAAGAAATCTGTTGAGTATAACTCTCAAAAATGGTTTGAGTACCCTTATCCTGCCGCCACAGCTGTTGCCGGGGTTGTTGGTGGTATGGAGTACCCGGGGATCGTGTTCTGCGGTTACCGCTCTAAAAGAAACCAGCTATGGGGCGTTCACGACCATGAGTTTGGCCATACCTGGTTCCCGATGATCGTAGGCTCAAACGAGCGCCTGTACGGCTGGATGGATGAGGGCTTTAATACGTTCATTAACACCCTGTCCTCTGCCGATTTTAACAAAGGCGAATATGCCCCGCGCAAAACCGATATGCAACGCATGAGCGCGGTAGTTACCAACCCAACCCTGGAGCCGGTACTGAGCAACCCAGAGAACCTGAAAGAAGCTAATAACGGCATCCTGCTATACTTTAAGCCGGGCATGGGCTTAACTATGCTGCGCGAACAAGTGCTTGGCCCCGAGCGTTTCGACTTTGCCTTCCGTACTTATGTGGCGCGGTGGGCGTTTAAGCATCCTACTCCGGATGATTTCTTCCGAACCATGGAAAATGCATCGGGCGAGAGCCTACAGTGGTTCTGGAGGGGATGGTTTGTAAACAACTGGCGCCTGGATGTTGGCGTAACCGATGTAAAATACATCAACAACGACCCTGCAAAAGGAGCCTATATCACCCTAACTAATATGGAAAAAATGGCGATGCCAACACCGTTGGAGATCAAATTCAAAAGCGGTAAAGTTGAGCGCCTGAACCTGCCTGTAGAGATTTGGGAGCGTAACAACAGTTTTGTTGTAAAATATGCATCAACCGAGGAAATAGAATCTGTGACCTACGACCCTGACAAAGTAATGCCGGATTACAACCCGGAGAACAATTTCTGGAAAAAGTAATAAACACTATAAACCCGGTTAACAGCCGGGTTTTTTATTGCCTTAAATATTAAAAATGCAAACTTTTGCACACTTGCAAAGGTTAAATAATGCATAACTCCGCCGCTATGAAAAAGATATTCTCCGCTATAACATTGATATTACTTGTAGCCGGGCTTTCCCACGCGCAGGGCGTACTAAAAGGAACCGTTGTAGAGAGCGGTACCAACGCCAAACTGAAGGATGTTTTTATCCGCGATAACAATAACAAGCAAATAACCCTAACTGATAAAAACGGCGATTTCAGCATAAAAACCGCTACGGGCCACATCCTGATATTTACTTCACCCGGTTATAATCCTGATACCCTGTACCTGGTTGATATGCGGCCAAAGCGGGTAACGCTTACTTCTGTTGCCATTGCTTTGGGGCAGGTGAATATCCGTTCCACCCGCATTGCATTCGACCCGCGTAAGGAATACCCGGAGGTGTACGAGAAGAGTAGGGTATATGCTTTTTCACCGTCGACCTGGTTTAGCAAAGAGGGGAAGGACGCCCGCCGGCTAAAGAAATTCTTTCAGCGCGAAGCACAGGAGCGGCATGTGGATGAAGTGTTTAACAAAGCTTATGTAGGCAGCATCGTACCCTTAAAAGGGCAGGATTTGGAGAATTTTATCACCCTGTACCGCCCAAGTTATGCGTTTTTGCGTAACAACAATGCAGAATCGCTGGTAGCATATATAAACGACAGTTACAAAAAGTTTGAAGCATTGCCTCCGGAGAAACGGTCGTTGCCTGCGCTTACCACTAATCCTTAAAAAGCCTTAATTGCACAAGCGGCAACGAGATATAAAACGTGGTGCCATCGTTTTCGATGGGGGGAAGCCAGATACGGCCGC